>JANLVM010000322.1:0-13289 GCA_031364015.1 Gemmatimonadaceae bacterium | reverse complement strand
CCTTTCTCGCACGCGGTCGTGGCGCGTGGCCCCGGTCGACTGGCGATCGCCCGACTGCAATACGACGGCGGGGGCGACTGGTATGCGAATCCGTCCAGCCTTCCGAACCTCCTCGCCGCGATCGCTGAACGCACGGCGTTGCCCGTCGAGCGAGTCGAGGCGCGCGTCAAACTGACCGACTCCGCGCTGTTCGATTTCCCGTTCCTGCATGTGACGGGACACGGCGAGATCAAATTCAGCGCGACGGACATTGCGCGACTGCGCGAATATCTCAGGCGCGGGGGCTTTCTGCACGTCGATGACAACTATGGACTGGACGAAAGCTTCCGGCGCGAGATCAAGCGCGTCTTCCCCGATCGACCACTCGTGGAAGTGCCCTCAACGCACCCGATTTACCGGGTGGTGTACAATCTCCCGAAAGGGCTGCCGAAAGTGCACGAACACGATGGCACGCCAGCGCAGGGATTCGGCATCTTTATCGGGAATCGGTTGGCGGTGTACTACAGCTATTCGACCGATCTCGGGAATGGCTGGGAAGACGTGGGGACATACGCCGATCCACCGGCGATGCACGAGCAGGCGCTCCAGATGGGCATCAATCTCTTTACGTACGCCGTAACCAGTCGAGTGACGCCATGACCGCACCAGCCGTTCCGCAAGGCGCATCGACCGGCGCGGGGACAGCTCGGTCGCTGACCGACCGACTCGCCGCAGAACAATCGACGCTTCGTGGGCGATCGCTTGCGGCGACGATATTGGCCGCCGTCGCCGTCATCGCGTGTGTCGCGGCCGCCGGTGCCTTGCTGTTGGCGGACGGTCGATGGCTCGCGTGGCCGCGCCTGGTGCCGGCGTTGATTTGGACAGGAGCTGCGGTATGCGCGGCGCAGCTCGCACGATGGCTTCGGGCGCGCGACGCGGTCGTATTAACCACGACCGCGCTAGCCGGCGCGATCGAACGCGAGCAATCACTGCGCGACGGTTCGCTTCGCGGCGCACTCGAGGTCGCCAACACCGGCGTGCTTGGAGCGCACGCGGCGCAGGCTGTGGCTCGCCGATTGGCGCTTTCGGCCTTGGCGCCGAGGTTGGCGCATCGACTGGTCCGAGCGCTCGGCATCACCGGCGGCGCCGCTGTGGTCGGGGCTGCACTCCTTGCCCTGTCGGCGCGCACCAGTCGCGATGGCTTCGCCGCAGTGGTGCACCCCATTCGCGCGTGGCGGGGCACGCTGCTTCCGGCGCTCGCATTCGACCAGCTGCCGAGCAGCGTGCCGCGCGGCATGCCCCTCACTGTGCGCGTGCGTGCCGAAGGACGTCGTGCCATTACGGTGTCGCAGCGCGCCGCCGGCGAAGCGTGGCGCGATACGACGCTCGAGGTCGATGCCGCGTCGGGACTGGCGCGGTTGGCGCTGGGCCCTGTGCGCGCGCCGGTGACGTTGCGCGCACACGATGGGCGCGCCGATGCCGCCGAGGCCACTATTGCCGTCGACGAGCGCGGATGGATTGGTGATGTCGCGCTGTATGCGCAGTATCCGGCCTACCTGGGTCGAACGAACGAAACACTGGAAGCGGTGTCACCCATTCGTGTACCGCGCGGCACGCGCGTGCGCGTGACGATGGTGCTCCGCGGCGGCGCGCGCGACGCCACGCTGTTTGACGGCGTCACCACCGTGCAGGCGCGCGGGGCCGCGCTGAACGAAGTGAGCGTCGCCGGCGCCGAGGGTGTATCGGCCTCCGCCGAAATGCATCTCGACCACGATGGCACGTGGACGTGGAGTGCGTCGGCGACCCCCCGCGCCACGGGTGAGACGCTGCCGCCGGAACTGCCCGATGCCATGTCCTTCCTCGTCGTCGCCGATAAGGCGCCGGAAGTCATCATCGCTTCGCCAATGTCTGACACCGCCATCGGAACCGTAGGCGTGGTACCGGTCATCGTGCGCGCCGGCGATGATCATGGCGTGGGCAATGTGACTCTCACCGTGTGGCGTGAGCCGGCGAAAGGTGCGCGTGCTGTCGCCAGTGGCACCGACAAGACAACGGACCGGGAGCGTCTCGATCTGGGAAACGCGGCAGCGCCGTTCTTTGAGGGCGGGGTGACCGTGTCGCTGGAAGGACGAGGACTCGAACCGGGCGATCGCGTCCACCTGGTCGCTATCGCCACCGACGACTCACCGTGGCGGCAACAGACGTCGAGCGCGGAAGTCATCCTGCGTGTCCCGACGCTCAGCGAACAACGTTCGATGGCGCGATCGCTGGGCGACTCGTTGGCGGCGCGTGCACTGCAAATGGCGCAGCAGGAAAAGCGGCTGCAACAAAACACCGCCGACGCGTCGCGGAGCAGAGATCTCAAGAATGGCGGCCGTGGTGAAGAGCAGCCCGGCGGAAGCAAGAGCGATGGAAGCAAGGGCGCGATGAGTTTTCAGGCGGCCGAGAAGGCACGCGAATTAGCGCGACAGCAGCAGCAGATGTCGGCCAAAATCGATTCGCTGCGGCAGGGCGCCAAAGAACTCGAGAATCGCCTCAAGAGTGCGAACGCCCTGGACAGCGCGCTCTCGAACCGCATGCGCGACATTCAGAAGATGCTGCGCGACGCGATGACGCCAGAAATGCAAAAGCAACTGGAGGCGCTCAACAAGAGCACCGAACGGTTGAGTGGCACGGACGCGCAGCAAAGCATGGAGCAGTTAGCAGCGCACCAGCAGCAGCTTCGCCAGCAGTTGGAAAAGAGCGCGGAGATGCTCAAGCGCGCGGCGATGGAGGGGTCTATGGCGACGTTGCGCGACGAAGCCAGGGAACTTGCTGAGGCGCAGAAGCAGTTAGCCGACGAGTTGAAGAAAGGCGACACGCAAGGTCGTCCAGAGCGGGACAAGTCTACGCAGTCGCTTGCTGACCGCTCGCGGGCGCTGCAAGAAGAAGTTGACAAGATGGCCAGGCGACTTGAAGAAGCCGGCGCGAAACCCGGCGCGAGCAAGACGCGCGCGGCGCAGCCGATGCTCGATCAAGCCGCCGATGCGATGGACCGCGCCGCCCGCGAAGCAATGAAGAATGCGGTCGAGCAGGAGCAGAAGTCGGGAGACCCGAAGGGCGGCGAAAAGGCCGAACCGAACTCGCTGGACAAAGCGCTGCAATCGCTCAAGGATGAAAAGGACAAGTCGGCACCGGCTGGTCAAGCCAAGCAGGCCGATGACAAGACGGCGGCGGGCGCAGCAACGCAGTCCGGCAATAGCGGCGAACGGAAACCCGGCGCACAACCGCAGGGCGGGCAAAGCGGTCAACAGTCGGGCGGTCAGCAGCAAGGGCAACAGGGGCAGCCGCAGCCAGGCCAGCAGGGGCAACAGGGTTCACAAGGTCAACAGGGTCAGCAGGGAGGGCAAAGCGCCAGCGACAACGCGCGCCAAGCGGGCAATGCGATGGACAAAGCGGCGCAGCAGCTGTCGGCCGCGCGCGAGTCGCAGGTGGACGCATGGAAAACCGAACTGTCCGAGCAGCTCGACCAGTCGATCAACGAGACCATGCAGCTCGCGCGTCAGCAGTCCGCATTGGAACAGCGCGCGCGGCAGAGCGGCAACGCCCAGTCCATGCAGGGCGAGCAGGGAGCGCTGCAGCAAGGGGTGCAACAGGCCGCCGAACGATTGGAGAAGGCGGGTCGCAGTTCCTCACTCTTGTCGCAACGCTCACAAAAGGCCATGGCCGACGCGCAACGTCGCGTCTCGCAAGCCACGCAACAGATGGGGCAAGCCGGGCAGCCGGGAGGCAACGAGCAGGCGCAGAATGCAATGAAGGATGCGACCGAATCGCTCAATCAGGCTCTCAGTTCACTCGTGCGCGATCGGGAGCGTGTGAACAACGCGCAGTCGGCGTCGGGCTTTAGTGAAATGATGGAGCAGCTCAAGCAACTAGCGCAGCAGCAGGGCGCACTCAACGGTCAAATGCAGGGTCTCAACCTGCTGCCTGGCGGCGCGCAAGGGGACGCGGCGAAGCAACAAGCGCGCGTGCTCGCGCGGCAACAGCGCGACGTGGCCAAATCGCTGAGCGATGTGTCGGATGCCGATCAGACCGGACGAACCGACGCACTGGCGAAGGAAGCGCAAACGCTGGCACAGCAGATGGAACGCGCCGGTCTCGACCCGTCGGTCGCGGCGCGTCAACAGCAGTTGTATCGTCGGCTGTTGGACGCCGGGCGATTCCTTGAACAAGACGAGCGCGATGATCAGGGGCCGCGCGAAGCAAAAAGTGGGAACGCGAGCGGTGCCCGCACCGTCTTCGGCGCGCAGTCTGGGAAGGCGGCGAACAAGTTTGCCCCGCCAACATGGAACGAGTTGCGCGGTCTGGGTGCCGACGAGCGTCGCCTGGTGATCGAGTATTTCCGCCGACTCAATGGCGCGACGCCGTAACCACCGTGTGGTGAACAGCGTCGCCGCGATCCTACTGCTACTGGCGTCCGCCAGCGGCGCCAGCGGCGCAGGCGCGCAGGCGCGCACGCCACCGGTCACCGCGACCGTGACCGCCGCCGATACGCTCGATCCGTTGTCGCGAGCGCTTGATGCCGAAGACAAAGGCGACTCCAGGCGCGCGGCCGTCGCCTACCGTGCCGCACTCACCGGCGCCCTGAGCACCAGCGTCGCCGATGGCGACCGCATTGCCATTTCGCTGCTTGGCCTGGAGCGTACCTGGACCGAGACCGGGATGCGCGATTCGATTTTGGTGGTCGTCCATCGGGTGCTGCAGATTCGACCGACCGACCCGGTGGCGCGCAGCATGCAGCTGCGCACGCTGGTGGGGCTCGGCAAGGACGACGAAGCGCGACTGGCCTTCGGGTCATGGCGCCGTGCCGTCGGCAATGATGGATCGCCGTTTCGCGAGTATGCGCGGTTGCTGTTAGCGGCCGGTCGCGCCCAAGCGGCAGACTCGATTCTCGGCGACGCGGGTCGTCTGCTCGGTGCGGGCGGCGCGCTCTCGGGCGAAGTCGCGCAACTGCATGTCGCCCTGGGGCGATGGAACAGCGCCGCAGTGGCGTTCCGCGAAACGCTCATCGATCAGCCGTATCTCGAAACGGCCGCGCTGTTCGCGCTTACCCGCGCACCCGTCGAAGCGCGCGACTCGCTGCGGGCGGTGCTGGGCGCGTTGCCGGGAGCATTGCCACCGCGTCGCCTGCTCGCATCGCTGGAGCTGTTCTGGGGAGAACCTCGGCGCGCGTGGGTGGCGTTGTCATCGGTGCGCGCAGATGACTCCACCGCAGCCGCGTGGCGCGAGTTCGGGGAACGCGCCGAGATGGCGCAGGCGTGGCAGGTGGCGCGCGACGTGTGGTTGTCGGTGCTCGAGCGTCGTGGTGATCTTGAAGCGCAAACGCGTGCCGCACAATCAGCGCTCAACGCCAGCGACGCCGTCGGCGCACTGGAGATCGCGCGGCGCGAACCGCGCGCGATACCGCCGGCGAACAATGTGCCACTGTCGCTCACGAAATCCCCAACGCTCGATCCCAAGACGCGCGTGCGCGCGTTGCTGCCGATTGAGTTGGCGGCGCTTGGCGAGCTGGGTCGACCACAGGAAGCCCAGAAGCGGCTCGACGAGAATGCGCAGCATCTCGATGTTACCGCGCGCGCCGTCATCGCGCAGTCGCTGGTGGGTGCATGGTTGCGCAGCGGCGATATCGAGAAGGCGCGCGAAGCGGTGAAGGACAGTGACCTGGCGGATGACGACGAGACGATGGGATGGCTGGCGCTCTACGAGGGCGACCTTGTGGTCGCCAGAAAACGTCTCGTACGCGCTGAAACGCGGCGTCCGGAACTCGTCGATGCTCTGGGATTGCTGGCCCGCACTCGCGTTGATCGTTTGCCCGGGCTCGGGCAGGCGTTTCTGCTGCTCGCGAAACGCGATACACTCGGCGCCGCGCAACGCTTCACCATGCTGGCCGATTCAACCGGCGATGCCGCGTCGGCGCTGCTGTCCCTGGCGGCGCGCCTGGAGTATGCACGTCCGGCCACCAGGAAATCGCTCGCGCTGTGGGATCGCATCGTGCAGCAGTACCCCAGGAGTCCGGAGGCGCCCGAGGCGTTGTTGGCCTCCGCTCGGGCGTTGCGCGATGCGGGCGACAAATCTGGCGCGATGACCCGATACGAAACCTTGTTGATCGATTATCCTGAAAGCGCGCTGTTGCCGCAGGGGCGACGGGAGCTAGGGCAACTGAAGGGAGGAGTGCCGTGATCGTTTCGTTCGTAGGCGCCGTGCGACGTTCGACGTGGTGGATCGCCATGATCGCCGCGCTCCTCGCGCTCGCGCCACTGCCCACCAGCGTCGTCGCGCAGAATCTGCTCATCCCCATGGATGACGCGCAGCGCAATCATCTCAAGGCGTACGGGGTGGCGTTTCTCGCGCTCAAGACCGGTCAGAAAGCAGAATGGTTGCTCAATTATCGAGGCGGCGCATTCTTGCTGCCCGACGCGCCCGACCTGCGGCGTCGCGCCGCGCTGGATGGCGTGAACGTCGAGCCGTTAACGGATGGCGCGTTAGCCAGCGCGCGCGCCGATATTGCCGGCGGCAACATGGACGCGGTGGTTCTCGAACGCGCGCCAAAAATCGCCATCTACCGACCGGCGAACCAGCCGCCGTGGGACGATGCCGTGACCTTGGCGCTCCAGTATGCGGGCATCGACTTCACCTCCGTGTGGGACGACGAGGTGGTGAAGGGCGAGCTGTCCAAATACGACTGGGTACACTTGCATCATGAAGACTTCACGGGACAGTTCAACAAGCTGTATCTCGCGTATCGCGATGCGCCGTGGTTCGTGGCGCAACGCGAGCGCGACATGCTGACGGCGCGAAAGTTTGGCTTCGACAATGTGCCGGCGCTCAAGAAGGCGGTGGCGGAGGGCATTCGCGGATTCGTCGATCGCGGCGGCTTTATTTTCGCGATGTGCGGCGCCACCGAATCGTTGGATCTGGCGATTGCGGCGTTTTCGGTCGATATCGCCGGGCCGTTTTCCGACGGGACGCCACCGGCACCTGACGCCGACGCCAGGATGTCGTGGACGCGCGCCCTCGCCTTCACCGGCGCGCATGTTGAACCGTCGCCGTACATCAACGCGCTCAGTGATATCGACGGGCATCAAGTGAACGTCCCCGCGCGTCGGCAGCCGCTCGGCGCGTTCACGCTGTTCGGGTTTTCGGCGAAGCTCGACCCCGTCGCCACGATGTTGGTGCAGAATCATCGCTCGGTGGTTCCGGACTACTACGGGGTGACGACCAGCTTCAATAAGGCCGTCCTCAAGCCCGGGGTCACCGTGCTCGCGTCGGAAGACGGCGCGCCATGGGTCAAGTACATTCATGGTGACTACGGAAAAGGCTCGTGGACGTTCCTGGGCGGGCATGATCCTGAAGACGCGCAGCACGCGATCGGCAGTGCGCCCACCGACCTGTCGCTTCATCCGAACTCGCCGGGGTATCGCTTGATTCTCAACAACGTGCTCTTTCCCGCCGCGAAGAAGAAACCACGCAAGACGTGAGTGTCATGACCACGGCGGCGGGCGAGGCGCGGTTGTCGCGCGCGGCGTCGGCGGCGGTGCGCACCGCCATTCGTCTGGCGGGCGGGAACGAGGTGTGCTTCGTGTGTGGGGTCGACGATGAGGGCGTGATGACCACGGCCCGCGCGGTGGCCCGCGGTGATGTGCGGAGCGTGCTGGCCATGCCGGGAGTCGCCGAACGCGGCGAGATGCTGCTGCACAATCACCCGTCGGGCGATCTGACACCCAGCGACGCGGATCGTGATGTCGCCGCGCGCGTGCACGGGAACGGCGTCGGGTTTGCCATCACCGACAATGACGCCGCGCGGGTGTATGTCGTGACCGAGGTGCCGCGCGCGGCCGTGAAGGTGCTGCTTGACGTGGACGCCATTGACGTCACCTTAGGCCCGTACGGCGCCATTGCGCAGGCCATGCGCACGGCACTCGGCGCACACGCCTACGAAGACCGCCCGGCGCAACGGTCGATGGCCGCTGAGGTCACACGCGCGTTCAACGACGGCGGTGTGGCGCTGCTGGAGGCCGGTACCGGCGTGGGCAAGTCGCTGGGCTATCTCGTGCCGGCGCTCCGATGGGCGGCCGCCAATGGCGAGCGCACGATCGTGTCAACCAACACCATCACCTTGCAAGAACAGTTGGTCACGAAGGACCTCCCATTTTTGCAGCGCGCGCTGAGTGATCAACCGGTGCGCTTTGCATTGCTGAAAGGGTGGCGCAACTATTTGTGTCTGCAGCGTCTCGAACAGACGCGTGGCACCGCGGCGGCGCTGTTTGAAGCGAGCATGGTGAGCGAGGTGGAGACGATTGCCATCTGGGCGGCGCGTACGTCGGATGGTTCGTTGTCCGACTTGCCCATCACACCGCGTAGCGACGTGTGGGATGAGGTGGCGGCTGAACCAGATTTGTGCGGCCGGCTCAAGTGCTCGTTTTACGACAAATGCTTTCTGTTCAAGGCACGGAAGGAAGCGGCGCTGGCCGACGTGGTCGTCGTGAATCATCACTTGCTGTTGTCGGATGTGGCGGTACGGCGTGTTTCGCAAAATTGGGAAGACGCCGCGGTGTTGCCA
Organism: Gemmatimonadaceae bacterium; assembly: GCA_031364015.1. Taxonomy (GTDB): domain Bacteria; phylum Gemmatimonadota; class Gemmatimonadetes; order Gemmatimonadales; family Gemmatimonadaceae; genus Gemmatimonas. The sequence continues at coordinate 4,711 of JANLVM010000322.1, read as the reverse complement.
GCCTATAAGCGCCTGGTCATCGACGAAGGCCATCACTTGGAGGACGCGGCGGCGTCGCATCTGGGGGCGTCGGTGACACGTCGCACGCTGGTTCGATTGTTCGCGCGGCTGGAACGACGAGGGAAAGGACTGTTGCCAGCGCTGGAAACGCGATTGCGCGGGTGGAACGATTTGTTGAGCACGGCCAGCCTCGATCTGGTGCAGGAAAGGCTGGTGCCCAGCGCGGCCACCGCGCGTGATCGCGCGCAATTGCTCTTTGAGCTACTCACCGTGATGATGGCTGAAGAGAACGCCAGCGTCTTCCGATTTACCGAGGCGTTCGAACAGCACCCCGCCTGGACGGGTGGCGTGGAGGTAACGCTCGCTGACCTGCTGATCGAGATCGCGGCGCTCGGCGATGGCCTGCGTCTCATTCGCGAGCGACTTGAGGCGGACGAGAAGAAAAGCGAGGAGCTGTCCCCGTTGTTGGGTGAGGTGCGCGGTGTGTCGCGTCGGCTGGCGCATGCTGGCGACGCGCTGGCACGCGCGCTCCGCACGCCACCGCCCGGATCACCGGTGGTGCGTTGGCTCGAAATGAGTGGGAAGCCCGGACCCGATCGCCATGTCGCGCTGCACTGCGTGCCGCTGGATCTGGCACCGGTACTTCGCGAGGATCTCTTCGGTCGCGTGGAAAGCGCGATCGTGACGAGCGCCACGCTCGCCACCGAGGAGAGTTTCGACTTCATTGAACGTCGCTTGGGCATCGACACGCTCGACATGCCGCGCACGTCGCAGGTGTTCCCCTCGCCGTTCAACTATCCGACGCAAGCCTTGTTGGTGATTCCCACCGATTTGCCGGCCCCGAACGCCGACGCGCGTGCCCATCTTGTCGCCGTCGGCGATCACCTGCGCGATTTGGTGGTGGCCGCCGACGGTGGGCTGTTCGCGCTGTTTACCAGTCATCGCGATGTGCGCGAGATGGCCGCGCAGTTGCGCGAGGCGGGCTACGATGCACGATGGCCGCTGCTGGTCCATGGCGAGGAGCCGCGCGATGTGCTCCTGCAACGGTTCCGCGAGAGCGGGCGCGCGGTCCTCGTGGGCACGGCCACATTCTGGGAAGGGGTCGACGTGCCTGGCGATGCGCTCCGCGGATTGCTGATTGCCAAACTTCCGTTCCGCGTGCCCAGCGAACCGATGGTGGCCGCGCAGTGTGAGGCCATCGAGGCGCGTGGTGGAAACTCGTTTGGCGAGTTCATGCTGCCGCATGCCTCTTTGCGGCTCAAGCAGGGATTCGGGCGGCTCATCCGCACCGCAACCGACCGCGGGGTGGTCGTGCTGAGTGACCCTCGCGTGTTGACCAAGCGATACGGCCGTGAAATGTTGGACGGGCTCCCACCGGCGCGTCGGATTTCGGGTCCCTGGTCGCGCTGCCGCGTGGAAGTGCGCAAGTTTTACCAAGCCCCTCGGTAGCGGTTCCTACTTCCTACTTCCTACTTCCTACTCAGCATCATGCAGATGATTTTCGTCGGTCGCAATTATGCCGACCACGCCAAGGAAATGGGCAACGTCGTTCCCAAGGAACCGCTGCTCTTTCTCAAGCCGCCATCGTCCATCATCAAGACTGGTGACGCGATCGTGCTGCACACGGTCTCATCGCACATCGAGTTTGAAGGCGAGATCGGTCTGGTCGTGGGCGTCACACTGTGTCGGGCCACAGAAGCGCAGGCGCGCGCCGCACTCTCGCACGTGATCGCCGTCAACGATGTGTCGGCCCGCGATCTGCAAAAGAGCGACGGACAGTGGGCGCGGGCCAAAGGTCTCGACACCTTCTGTCCGTTAGGAGAGCCGGCACCGGCGCCTGACGATCTCTCGACCATTACGCTGGTGACCACCGTCAACGGCGTCGAGTGTCAGCGCGCGATGGCGAGCGATATGGCGTTCTCTATCCCGACGCTGTTGGCCTACATTTCGCAGTTCATCACGCTGTCCCCGGGCGATATTGTGGCGACGGGCACCCCCGCGGGTACCAAGAAACTTTCGCCGGGCGATGTGGTGACGGTCGAACTATCCAACCACCACGGTGTGCTCAGTCGTGTGTCAAATCCTGTGGTTGCAGGCACCTGAGCGTCTCGCACGGGTATAATCCGCCGCCATGACCCCGCCGTCGTCCAGCCCACCACCGCCGTCGCCTGTTCCGCGCGAGGCACCCACTGGTGCTTCGCGGCGAAGTGCGATCAGCGCGCGCGCGCGTCAGGGTGGCGCCGTTCGTCCCAAGCGGTCGCCGCGTGTTTTGGCGATGTCCGTGTTGCTCCACTTGGTCGTTGCCGTTGTGGTGGCCCAACTGCTGACGTTTGGACACGGGCTGTCGTCCTTTCTCAATTTTGGAAAAGACGAGAAGGTTGAGGAGCGGGTGACATACGTGGCGACCCGATCGCCATCACCCCAGCCCAGGCCCACGAAGCCCCCACGACAGGTCACGCGCGCGGTCCCAATGGTGTCGGCGCCCAGCGTGGTTCCAAGCGGTCTGGCGGTACCGAGTGCGCCACCGGTGGTCGTCCGAGCGGATACTGGCAGTGGCGGCGACGCGAGCGGTACGGGCAGTGGCGTGGGTGCAATCGATCCCAATCTCAAAGGGGTGACTCCGGCCTATGGCGACAAGCGTGTCTGGCAGGGGCCCGTTGGCAACGGCGTCGCGCCGGGACGTGATGGCATCGAGCGACTCGACAGCATCATCGGATTCGCCATCACCTCCTCACGCGACTCCGTCGATTCATTGGCGCGTGCACAAGGCAAATACAGCAAGGCGCCGGGTGATTGGACCACGAAAGACAAGAACGGCAACAAGTGGGGTTGGGACAACGCAGGTATTCGACTGGGAAAAGTGGTGATCCCCAATGCGCTGTTGTCGTTGCTGCCACTGAATGCCCAAGTGGGTCTGTCGGGCAACTTCACCAGTATGGAGCGCGAAAGGCGACTGTCTTTGTCGCGCGCGGACATTCTGCGCATGTCCGATCGCGCACTCGGTGACGCCGATTTCAAGAAGCTCGCGACCGAGTTGCGCGATCGGCGTGAACGCGAACGCCGAGATCGCCTCAAGGCACCGAGCGCGTCCGTCGCACCGTCGGCGCCAGCGCCGCAACCGCCGAAGGGCGGCAGTCCGCGCTAGCGCGCTTACGTCACCGCGCTTACGCCACCGCGTCTGACTTGAGATAGCGCACCGCCGCATCGAGTCGCGCCAGTGACCGGTCGCGCCCGATGTACTGTAGTACGTCGAAGATTCCGGGGCTCACTGTCAGTCCCACCAATGCGACACGGAGCGGCTGGAAGATTTTCCCGCCCGAGATGCCGAGTTCTTCGGCCAGCGTGCGAAGGGCGTCTTCCATCGCGCCGGGCTCCCAGACCTGCAGTGCCGCGAGCCGCTGGCGCGTGGCCGCGAGAATGTCTGCGGCTGATTTCGCATCGCGCCACTGCTTGGTGATCGCTTCCGGATCGTACTCCACGGCATCCTGGAAATACGTCGCCGCCTGACGGACGATGTCATGAATGGTGCGCGAACGTACACGCAACAAGTCGAGCAACCCCCAATACCATTCGCGTCGCGCCTCAAGCGCCTCGCGTGTGGTATAGCCCGCGGTGACGAGCGCCGAGGCGACAAGGGGTGCCAGCTCTTCGAGCGAGATGAGCGCCAGATGTTGCCCGTTCATCCACTCCAGTTTCTTCGTATCGAAAATGGACGCCTTCTTCTGCAAGCCGCGTGTGTCGAACTTCTCGACGAGCTGCGGCAGCGTCATCACTTCCGTATTGTCGCCGGTCGACCAGCCCAGCAATGACAGAAAGTTGAGCATCGCGCCGGGCAGCAGGCCCTGATGCTGATAGTCCCCTACGGCGGTTGCACCGTGACGCTTGGACAACTTCTTGCCGTCGGCACCCAGGATCATCGGCACATGCGCGAACTGCGGGACCGGTGCCCCGAGCGCGCGATACAACAGAATCTGTTTCGGCGTATTGGAGATGTGATCATCGCCACGCATCACGAGGGTGATGCGCATATCGATATCGTCGGACACGACCGCCAGATTGTATACGGGCGTCCCGTCAGACCGGAGGATGATGAAATCCTCGATGTCCTTGTTGGGGAATGCGATGCGCTCATGCACGAGGTCGTGCCATTCGGTTACACCCTCAGGCACCTTGAATCGAATGGCGTAGGGCTCGCCGCGCGCGAGCTTCGCGTTCGTCTCCGCGTCACTGAACTCGGCCGTCAGGCGATCGAACTTGAATGCGTCACCGCGCGCCTCCGCTTCGGCGCGTAGCCGATCGATCTCCGCCGGAGGTGTAAAGTCTCTGTACGCGTCGCCGGTGGTGAGCATGCGGTGCGCATCGGCGTAATGTCGCGCGACGTTCGCACCCTGGTACACCACGACGTCATCCCAGGTGAGACCCAGCCACTCCAGTCCTTCGAAAATGGCGCGCGTACTCTCCTCGGTGCTGCGCGCCCGGTCGGTATCTTCGACGCGGAGCAGAAACTCCCCGCCGTACTTGCGCGCATACAGCCAGTTGAACAATGCGGTGCGCGCACCACCGACATGCAGGAAACCCGTGGGCGACGGGGCGAATCGCACGCGTGGCCGTACCGTATCTGACGACATATAGAGACCGGACCCAAAGGTCGGGAAGCCGAACGAATGGACGAACTGCTACCAACAAGAACGCGGGCCCGCTGCGGTGCAGC
>JANLVM010000916.1:0-2484 GCA_031364015.1 Gemmatimonadaceae bacterium | reverse complement strand
GGAGATTCAGTACGCGCTGGGGCTCACCGTCACGCGCTATCGTGGCACGCGGGAGATCGGCCACTCGGGTTCGACGGCCGGCTACAGCACATTCCTGGCGCGCTATCCTGATCAAGACAACCTGTCGATTGCGGTGATGTGCAATGCGGCCGGCGCTGGCGCGACGGCGTACACGCACGCGCTAGTGGATGCGATTGTGCCGGGCTTGGCCCGAGCAGCGGCACCGGACACAGTGGCGCCAGACGCGGCGGCGATTGCCAAGCTGCGTGGGATCTATCGCGACACGCGCACGAATACGACGCTGCAGCTGGATACCGTCCGCGGTCAATTGCAGCGCGTGGGCGGTGGTGTGCTGCGACCATTGCGCGACGGCACGTATCTCGCCGGCGCGTCGCGCATGCGGTTTACACTCGGCCCGGGCGGTCGGCCGGTCGACGTGCGTCAGCCGACCGCCGATGGTGACACGTTGGTGTTCGTGTACGCCGCGGAGTCGCGCTGGATGCCGACGGCGGCCGAGTTGGCGTCGATTGTGGGCAGGTATCGCAACGACGAGATCGGCGCGACGTTCACCGTGGTGGCGTTGGATGGCAGCCGGATCATCGTGAGCCCCCGGAGCGGTGCGGCGGATACGTTGACGGCGATCGCTCGCGACGCGTTCGTGACGGGCGGTGGGAATACCTGGTTTACGCGCGACGTGAAGGGGCGCGTCACGGCCATGCACATCGGCAGTGCGCGTGTGTGGGATTTCGTGTCGCTGCGGGTGAAGTAGGGTGTCACACGCCGACTTTGGCGTGGACGCCAACATAGCGTTTCACCTTGATCTTCTTCTCGTGCTGTCGCGTACGGGCGATGTCGTAGGAGAGCTGCATGCGCAGCAACGTGTCCATATTGACAGCAAAGGCCTTCTCGATGCGCATAGCCATTTCGCCAGAGAGGTCGGCATGGCCGTTCAGGAGATTGGAGATCGCCGGGCGCGAGACGCCGAGCACGCGCGCGGCCGCCGTCACCGTCAGGTTCAACGGTTCAATGATCTCGTCTCGGATGAAAGATCCGGGGTGCGGTGGTTTGAGCATGCGCATGGTTGGTCTCTCTTTTTTACCAGGTGATAGTCCTCGCGCACTGTCTTCCGAGTGCAGCCGCCGCAGCGCTTTATGAACGATATTTTTGATCTTCACTGGGTAGTGTAGCCCGTAACGTTACAAATGCTGAAGGGCAACAGGACCGAAACCGGCCCCGTGAAAACTGGCATGCTTCGACGTTGCCGCGGCGGCGGTCGCCGGGGCGGGAGCGAGTGGCAAACGTCTTTAGGCCTAAAATAGCCGCCGTTACCGTCTAGTTCGGCTTGATTTGGACGGTAGAAGCGTCTAAAAACAGGAAGTGCCCCACTAATTCCGGCAAGCCGCCGATCCGACGCCTTTCGCCATTGCCGACCCGAAGCACGTTCCTCTTCGGACCGCGGGGTACGGGCAAGTCCACCTATGCTCGACAATGCTTCCCTGAAGCGCTCGTGCTGGACCTACGTGCGGGGCCGCCGCTGGCGCGGGACTACTCCGCCGCGCCGGAACGCCTGCACGAGGCGCTCGACGCCAGCCCCGCCTCGCAATGGGTGGTGATCGACGAAGTGCAACGCGTCCCAACCATTCTCGACGTGCTCTCGAACAACGCGCGCTATCGCACGGAAGTGTCTTGAGTCCGACTGCAACCGCACAGCAGGCCGAAGTGAAGAAGAGCACCATCATCGACTGGCTGGAACTTTTGGAGTCCATGTTCCTCGTGGCGCGAGTCCCGATGTTCACTGCGCGCGCGTCGCGCAGAGCTTTGGCCGCACAACCGAAGTTTGCGGACGAACCTTGCGCCCGGCTGATCGACGTGGGCTGTTGGCATTCCACGATGAATTTCCGGACGCGACGCTTGTTGGGCTCGCAGATGTGCCGTTGCCGGAGCGGCAGGGACCTATTGGTGTGATGCCGTTGTTGACGTTTCTGAGCGGCGTTGTGCCGGGGGTAGCGTTGCCACGTTGAGCGGCGGTTGCGTCGTACCATCCGCATCGCACATCGACTCGGAAGGAGCTAAACCGAGCCTTTAGACAGCCGCGAACACGCTTCGCCGTTCGGTGTGCACAGACTCCAGAGGACGGAGTGGAACGTCATCCGGGCAGCAGGGGGCAGGAACTGATCCTGGAGGCAGGGGAGCAGGGGTGCCATGCCACTATGGACAAGCGACCTCGCGCGTCGCGGTAAGTCGCACGCCACCCCTGCTCCCCTCCTTCCTGGATCAGTTCCTGCCCCCTGCTACCCGGATGACGTTCCACTCCCTCCTGCCCTCCTCAATGCAGCAAATGAGGGCCACCGGTTTCTGACACGCGATGGTGGCGTCGTACCGCTGCAGAGCGAGCTGCCACTGTTCGACGTCGGGCGATCCCCACACATCACCGACGGTACTCACCATCCTGGAACTCGCCGACGAACCCGATCTCGGGTTCGA
>JANLVM010000229.1:0-1604 GCA_031364015.1 Gemmatimonadaceae bacterium | reverse complement strand
GAGTTTGTACACTGCGCTCGTTTGAGCCGTAGTCTTCGTCACGATGTACAAGTCCCCCGTCTCGGGCCTCACAAGAAGCGCCTCCGCGTTGTGGGGACCATCTGGATACCGGAGCGTATACGTGTCGTACTCCCCCAAACTGCTCCGTGCGCCAGTTGGCTCGGCAACGCGGTACACCACGATCGTCTGGCGGATACCAAGGTTGTCGCCGATGTCCCCGAAGTAGAGCCACGGCACGCCGCCGACCCGCGCGGAGGCCATGTCCTCCCAATCGACGGCATGGGCGCCCTTCAAGGTGAACACACCCGTCACAGCGCCCGATTCGTTGAAGCGGAAGAACCGGCTTGTGTCACCGCTGTCGTTGTGGGTGTACCAAACGCCGTCCTGCTCCAAACTGGCCGCCACGCCCGAACTCTCGTCGATCCGATTGTCGGAGATCGTGCAAAGGAGAAACGGCTTTCCGTAGACGCGTTGCTCGGTGACCCCTGCCGAAGGCTGGCAAGCGAATCCGCAGATCGCGAAAACGGGCAGCCAGAGAAGGGAGGCCGTGCTGAAACGCATGCCTAGGATCATACCGACCGGCGTGTGCGCCAGTTGAGCAGGTTGTCGTAGAACAGGTATTGGTGTGCCCAGCCCGTCCAGGGTCCGAACCGCTGGCGCAATTTGTCGCCCACTGCGCGGTACCGCACGTCCGTGATCGCCTTGCCCTCGAACTCCGGGAAGTAGTATCGGCAACTCGCTTGCCACAGATGGGTGTCCACAGGCGCGGCCGCATCGTGGTGGAACCCGAAGAGCGCGATGCAGTCCGCCAGTTTTGGCCCGACGCTCTTGAGGGACACCAACTCGCGGTGCACCTCCTCGTACGAGGCGCTCGCCAAGGCGTCCCACCACCCTTCCCCACGCTCGACGATCTGTCGGGCCACCCCTGGGATGGAGGCAGCACGGTAACCAAAGCCCGCGGATCTCAATTCGCCCTCGCTCAGTGCGGCGATGCGCTCAAACGACGGGAAGCGGGTGGCATCGGGTTCGTCGGCCCCTTCAAGGCGCTCCCCGTGCGAAGCGAGATGCCGCGCCATTTTGAGGATGCGGGCGAGGTTGTTGTTGGCGGTGCACAGAAACGAGAACAGCACTTCGCGCGGGCAAGACGGGTGCATGAGCCGAAGGCCCCCCAACGAGCCGATCAGCGGCGCCAACTCAGGGCCGAGCGCAACCACTTCCCTCTCGACATCCGCCAGCGAGACGTCGAGCCGGAACAATGCTCGGAACGCGGGTTCTTCTGCGTTCGAATCCACGCTCAGGTCCTCGCCGCGCACGGCCACTCGGTACCAGTGCTCGCCATCGACACCGAACCATCTGCCGGGTTCGACCTCGCGCCATCGAAACACTTGGCCGCACGAAACACACAACGGCAAGTCCAACTCGGTCGGGGGCACGGTGAGTTGAAACGTGTTCAGAGCAACCCCTCGGGAAGGCGCTCGAGGAACGCGTCCTCGGAGAGCACCTCAACCCCAAGTTGCTCGGCCTTGGCAAGTTTGCTGCCTGCACCCGGGCCTGCGACCACGAACGTCGTAGCCTTCGACACGCTGTTCGCGGCCTTGCCACCG
>JANLVM010000184.1:0-1984 GCA_031364015.1 Gemmatimonadaceae bacterium | reverse complement strand
GTCCGCACCCGTGAGCGCGTGGTGATCATCGACACCGCTGGCCGATTGCAGATTGACAGCGACATGATGGACGAGCTCAAGCGGCTCAAGGCAGCGATCAAACCCGACGAGATTCTGCTCGTCGCCGATGGCATGACCGGTCAGGAGGCGGTGAAGATCGCGCAAGGGTTCGATACCGCGCTCAACATCACCGGCGTGATCCTGACCAAGCTGGATGGCGATGCGCGCGGTGGGGCGGCGCTGTCGATTTACGGTGTCCTCAAGAAGCCCATCAAGTATATCGGCGTTGGGGAAAAGCCCGACGCGCTTGAGGAATTTCATCCGGAGCGCATGGCCGGCCGCATTCTCCAAATGGGCGATATCGTGTCGCTGGTGGAGAAGGCGCAGGAGTCGTTCGACGAGGTGGAAGCGAAGAAGCTGGAAAAGAAAGTCCGCAAGGACGGTATGGACCTCGAGGATTTTCTGTCGGCTATGCGACAAATGCAGAAGCTCGGTCCGATGGAGAACCTGCTGAAAATGCTTCCCGGCGTGAATAGCAAGATGTTGAAAGACGTGAACATGGATCCCAAACGCATGAAGCACATTGAAGCCATTGTGCTCTCGATGACGCCGCAGGAACGAAAAAAGCCGGAGATTCTCAATGGCTCCCGCCGCGCGCGCATCTCCAAAGGCTGTGGTCGTCCCGTGAGCGAGATTAACCGGCTTCTGGAACAGTTCCGTGAAATGCAAAAGATGATGAAGAAGTTGAGTGGCGGCGGTGGCAAAGGCGGAGGCGGAGGCAAAGGCGGAGGTATGCCGCGCATGCCGTTTGGTGGCGGCGGCGGCGGCGGGATGTTCGGAATGCGGTAGCGGAGGCGCGGCGATGGCTGGGACGTCGATTCGACAGCAGGAGCAAGAAGCCGCTCGTGTCATGGCCAGTTTGTCGTCGGAAGCATTGGGCGACCGACTGCGTCGCGCACGCACGCGACAAGGCCGCTCGATTCGCGAACTGGCCGATGCCGCCGGACTGTCCAAGTCGTCGATCGTTCGGCTGGAGCAGGGGGGCGGCACCTATCCGATGACCATCGTCAAGGTCTGCGCAGCGCTGGGATTGCATGTGGCCCGGCTCAGTGATCCCGATGGTGTGGGCGATGACCGCCTGGCCGTACACCGATTGGACGACGATCGCTGGTATGATTTAACAGACTTTGGCGCCGGCCCATTGGGCGGAGTCGATCGGCCGCTCACCGTTGAGGAGCGTGCCGAACTCGCGCGTCACGGCGTGGCCGTGCCGATTGTGGTGTTGGCGTCGCGATTGCGCGATGGACAGCTGATGTCGAACGTGGTGGAGATCTACGCTCCCAGCGAAACACGCGAGCATCCGGGCGAGGAGTTCGTGTATGTGCTCGACGGTATCGCCATCATCACCGTCGGACCGACTGTCGTCACATTGGGGCGCGGTGAAAGCATGGTGTTCCGCAGTGCCGAACCGCACACGTACGCCCCAGCGCAAGGGTCGCCACTGCCGACGCGAGTCCTGACGGTCCGACTCGACGAGCGCGTTCAGGCGCCCTGAAGAACGCGCGGCATGTCAGCCGATGTGCGCGTCGAGTCCAGGCCACGCGGCAAGGTTATAGCGAACGAGCACGCTGAGATAGTGCTTCCCATCGTCACCGTACTGCGCGATGACTGCAGTCGCCGCACTCGCCACCAGTTCGGCATTCGCGTACGGCAGCTCCGCGCTTTCGGCAATAACACCGTTTTCGTGTGCGACACCAGTGGCCTCGAGAAAGGCAATTTGAATGGCCGGTTCAAGATCCACGTACAGTAGCTGCAACAGTTCCAACTCATCGGTCGCGTTTTCGGCGTTAAGACGCACGACCTCCTTGGCCAGTCGTTCCGCCGACCAGGTGACAAGCGTCGCCGCGCGAAATCCGCCTCCCTTCGCCACCAGGCGTTGGGCGTACATGGCGCGTGTGCCCTTGAAATTGGTCACGGCGTGTTG
>JANLVM010000120.1:0-9661 GCA_031364015.1 Gemmatimonadaceae bacterium | reverse complement strand
CACCTACCAACGCCGCTCATTATTTCGTCGGCAATGTGAAAGGTGCCATGCTTCTGTGTGATCGGGCTATGCGCGGGCCAGTACGAGTCAGGTGCGACGATGCCGTTGGTGCCAGCATCAGGTTCCATCAGCACCGCGGCTACCGCAATCGCGCCCGCGTGTTCGATCAGCGCACCAAGGTGCGCGGCCGCGCGACGACCGCACTCCTGGGGCTCGGTCGTGCCAAATGGACAGCGATACGCGTATGGTGGCAGTGCATGCATCACATTGAGCAGTGCGGGATCGACCTGCGCGTGCGTGCGCGTGTCACCCGACAACGCCATGGTGGCGTAGCTCGCCCCATGATACGATCGGTCGCGGGTAATGATGATGCCGCGCGGGCGCGCGGTGACCTGCCTGGCAAACTTCACCGCGTGTTCGTTGGCGTCCGCGCCACCGAGTGTGAAGAATACACGCCCCCCATCAAACCCACTCTTTTCCAGCAACAGTTCAGCCAACTCCGCGCGTGGTTCGGCACCCCAGGCGTTAGCGATGTAACAGAGACGCTCGGCCTGCGCGCGAATCGCCGCGACGACCTTGGGATGCTGATGTCCGAGGTTGCAGCATTCAGATTGACTACTGAAGTCGAGTAGCGAGCGCCCGTCGCTGGTGTGGAAGTGCGCGCCCGCTCCGCCCACCACGGTGGGCGCATCCCAATGGGATTGGACGGTCCAACAGTGCAGTACCGTTTCGCGCTCGGGGCGGTGGGCGGGCATGCGGAGAATATACGAGACGGCGTCCCCGTTGATCTCTGGGCATCGATACTCCCGGTGGCGGGGTCGTACACGCAAATCCTTGGCTGGGCGGCGTTCGTGAATCAAGCGTTCACGGGCGCCCGCCCTCGCCTTCTCGGTTTTCAGCACCTCGGGCAACAGTCGCCTTGTGCATGATCGTGTGGTATTTTCGGTTCCTGCTGGGATAGCGCGACCCGCATTGCCAGGCACCAACGAAACGAGTCATGGAGATCCGAATGCCGCTGACTATCGGAGTACCGCGCGAGATCTTTCCGGGAGAGAAGCGCGTTGCGACCGTTCCCGATGTTGTCGAAAAGTTGATCAAACTGGGTTTTCAGGTTGCCGTTGAGTCGGGCGCCGGCGACGGGGCGAATTTCGGCGACGACGTGTACCGAGCTGCCGGAGCCGAGATCGTCGGGAGCGCGGCGCAATTGTGGGCAGGCTCCGATATCGTCTTCAAGGTGCGCGGCCCCACAACCGAAGAGGTCGGACTGCTTCGCGAAGGCGGCACGCTGGTGAGATTTGTCTGGCCAGCGCAGAACCCTGACTTGCTCCAGCAACTCGCGGCCCGAAATGCCACCGTGCTGGCGATGGATAGTGTGCCCCGCATTTCGCGGGCGCAGAAGCTGGATGCACTCAGCTCGATGGCGAACATCGCGGGGTATCGCGCGGTCATCGAGGCGGCGCATGCATTCGGTCGGTTCTTCACTGGTCAGATCACCGCCGCCGGCAAGGTCCCGCCGGCGAAAGTCTTCGTGATTGGTGCCGGTGTGGCCGGTTTGGCCGCCATCGGCGCCGCGTCAGGCTTGGGCGCCATCGTCCGCGCCAATGATACGCGCCCGGAAGTCGCAGATCAGGTCAAGTCCATGGGCGGCGAGTTTGTCGGCGTCGACTACGTCGAGGAAGGCGCCGGTGTCGGCGGTTACGCGAAAGTGATGAGCGAAGGATTTCAAAAAGCCCAACTCGCCACCTTTGCCAGGCAGGCGAAAGAGGTCGACATCATCATCACGACGGCACTCATCCCCGGCCGACCGGCACCCAAGTTGATCACGGCCGAGATGGTGCGATCGATGAAGCCAGGCAGCGTCATCGTCGATATGGCCGCCGAACAGGGAGGCAACTGCGAATTGACCGAGCCGGGTCAGGCGGTGGTCAGGCATGGCGTCACCATCATCGGTTACAGCGATCTGCCGTGTCGTTTGTCGCGACAATCGTCCACATTGTACGCGACCAACCTGTTTCGACTTACCGAAGATCTGATCAAGACGAACAGCGTCGCGCCCGACGGCGTGATGCACGCGAATATGGATGATGAGGTCGTCCGCGGAACGACGGTCATTCGGGAAGGCACCATTACCTGGCCACCACCGGCGCCAAAGCTTTCGGCGGTTCCAGCAGTGGTCGCGAAGCCTGCGGTGACCGCGCCTGCGTCCCGGAAAGGACACGGCCACGGCGCCGGCAGCGAGCCCATGCCTGGTAGCAAGCTGGCGATCATGTTTGGTGTCGCCGGCGCGCTGTTCTGGTTTATTGGTGCTAACGCACCGTCAGCATTCCTGGGTCACCTCACCGTGTTCATGTTGGCCTGCTTTGTCGGCTACATGGTGGTGTGGAATGTGAAGCCGGCGTTGCATACGCCACTCATGAGTGTGACAAACGCTATCAGCAGCATCATCGCGATCGGTGCACTGGTGCAAATCGCTCCGCCGCTCAGTGGCGATTTCGTGCGCCCTGAAGTGTGGATTCGTTGGCTCGCCGTTGGCGGAATCGTACTCGCCACAATCAATATGTTCGGCGGTTTCGCCGTGACCCAGCGCATGCTGGCCATGTTCCGCAAATAGGGGATGCTGAAGATGTCTGAGAGTCTGGCAACCGTCTCCTATATCGGAGCGACGATCCTGTTCATCTTGTGCCTCGGCGGGCTCTCCAATCAGGAGACCGCCCGGCGTGGCAACTTGTATGGCATGATCGGTATGGCCATCGCGGTCGTGGCCACCGTGTTCGGCCCGCATGTCTCGAGTGCCGGCCTGCCGTGGATTCTGGCGGCCATGGTGGTTGGCAGTGGCATCGGCGTGTATGCCGCGCGCAAAGTGCAGATGACGCAGATGCCAGAGCTCGTGGCGTCCATGCACAGTATGGTGGGTCTGGCGGCGATGCTGGTGGGGTACGCCAACTATATCGATCCCGCCGCATCGGCGCATCTCACGGGGGTCGAGAAAAGCGTTCACCAGATGGAGATGTACGTCGGCATCCTGATCGGGGCCATCACCTTTTCCGGCTCGGTCGTCGCCTTCGGTAAGCTGTCAGGACGAATTGGCGGCAAGCCGCTGCTGCTACCGGGCCGGCATTGGCTCAATCTCACGGGTCTGCTCGTAGTCATTTACTTCGGTCGCGAGTTCCTGCACGCCACGACCGTTGCCGAGGGCCTGACGCCGCTCATCGTGATGACCGTCATATCGCTGCTGTTCGGTATTCACATGGTCATGGCCATTGGTGGTGCCGACATGCCGGTGGTGGTATCGATGCTGAACAGCTACTCCGGCTGGGCCGCAGCGGCCACCGGCTTCATGCTGTCGAACGACTTGTTGATCGTTACCGGTGCGTTGGTGGGCTCGAGTGGTGCCATCCTGTCGTATATCATGTGCTCCGCAATGAACCGCAATTTCCTGAGTGTCATTGCCGGTGGCTTTGGTTCCGATAGCGGTGCCGTGGCGGCACCCAGTGCCGGTGCGCTACCGGCCGGCGAAGTGACACCGATTCTTGCCGCCGAAACGGCTGAACTCCTGCGTGAAGCGCGAAACGTGATCATTGTTCCCGGCTATGGCATGGCGGTGGCACAGGCCCAGCACACCGTCTATGAAATCACCAGGCATCTGCGCGACAAGGGCGTCAATGTGCGCTTCGGCATTCATCCAGTTGCCGGACGGATGCCGGGCCACATGAACGTGCTCCTCGCTGAAGCGAAGGTGCCCTACGACATCGTGTTCGAGATGGATGAGCTCAACGACGACTTCCCGCAAACCGATGTCGCGATGATCATCGGCGCCAACGATATCGTCAATCCGGCGGCGCAAGAAGATCCGACCAGTCCGATCGCCGGTATGCCGGTGCTCGAAGTGTGGAAGGCCAAGACGTCCATCGTGATGAAACGCAGCATGGCGTCGGGCTACGCGGGTGTCGACAATCCTCTATTCTACAAGGACAACAATCGCATGCTGTTCGGTGATGCAAAAAAGATGCTGGACGAAGTGCTGCTGGCGTTGAAGAGCTAGCCGATGCGCCGCGCTCGCAGTGTCATCAGCACACGATCCATTCGTACGGGGAGCCCGCTGCGTCGCATCGCCGTCGCCAGTGTACTCCTCGTGGCCGGGGTGATCGCTGGAGCTGCCCCTCTCGCACTCAGCGCACAAGGCCCCGCCGCCAATCGCACGGACCCGCTGCTGTCCCTGTTCACCGAATGGCGCGCGTTCGAGGAACCGCCGCGCGTGAACGGCGTCCCGGATTACACACCGGCCACAAACGCGCGGCGCCTCGCGCGACTCCGGCTGCTGCAGCAGCGCCTGCGCGCCATCGATACCAGCGGCTGGTCCATCGCCGAGCAAGTGGATCACCACCTGGTGCGTGCCGAGATGAATGGCATGCAGTACCACTTGTCGGTGCTGAAACCCTTCGCGCGTGATCCCGCCTACTACGCCTCGATACGCACCAGCGAAAGCGATACCCCGTCGGAGGAGGGCCCGACCGTTCACGGCGTCATTCGTCTCTGGCAGTACGGCATCTGGCCGCGCACCGTGCTCGACACAATCCGGCCACTCACGCGGGAGGAGTCCGCGAGCCTCACCTCGGCATTGCGCACCATTCCGCCGTTGCTGCGGCACGCTCGCGTGAACCTGGCGGGCGGCACCGCGCGCGACCTGTGGGTAGGGGGCGTGCGCGCCTTCGAAGAGCAAGCGGACGCGCTTGCAACGCTGCGCAGCCGAGTGGCCCGCGACGATCAGGAGCTCCAGCGCGCGGTGACCGACGCGCATGCGGCCACTGGCGCCTTCGCCGACTGGCTCCGTGTCGAAGCGCCCAAGCGCACCGGTCCTTCGGGGATCGGCAAGGCGCAGTACACGTGGTTCCTGCGGAACGTGCTGCTCATGCCGATGACGTGGGACGACGAAGTCACCATCACGCGCCGCGAACTCATGCGCGCCCACGCCTCGCTGCGACTGGAGGAAACGCGCAACCGCGACCTGCCGCCGATGCCGGTGGCCGAAACGCGCGAGGCGTTCGCCGCGATGCAGGCGCGCGCCATTCCGCAGTACCTCCGCTTCATGGAGGAGAAGCGCATCCTCACGATGGAGCCGTGGATGGAGCGCGCGCTGCGCGAGCGCGTTCCCGACTTCTCGGCGGACGCTACGCGAAATTTCTTCGCGCAGGCCACCCATCGCGATCCCATTCCGTTGTGGACCCACCTTTACCACTGGTGGGACAATATGCGCACCCGAGTCGCACCGCATGCGAGTCCGATACGCCGCAGCGCGCTGCGCTACAACGTGTGGATGAGCCGCTCGGAGGGCATGGCCACGGTGATGGAGGAGTGGATGATGCACGCGGGGCTCTACGACGACAGCCCGCGCTCACGCGAGATCGTGTGGATCATGCTCATCGCCCGTGCGGCCCGCGGCCTCGGCAACCTGTATGCGCATTCCAACACCCTGACGATGGCGCAGGCCGGTGACCTGCACGTGAACTGGACCCCGCGCGGGTGGATGCGCCGCGATCCGCTGCTGGGCTTCGAGCAGCACCTGTATCTGCGCCAGCCGGGATACGGCGCCAGCTACGTGACCGGCGGTCGCCTGCTTGAGGAGGCCATGGCCGAACGCGCGCGGCAGCTGGGCGATGCGTTCACGATGCAGCGGTTCTTCGATGAGGTGAACGCTGCGGGGATGATTCCTGTGTCGATGATCTACTGGCAGCTGACCGGCGACGACCGCATGGTGCGCGAACTGCGCGAGGGCGCGGGGCCCCTGCCGCCTCGGTGAACGCGCGGGTACGTCGCGCACGAGTGCAGCAGTCCGACGAGCCATACCGCCGTAACCGAGCACGCCGTCAATGGCGTATTCGCCTCCTGGGAACAGGGGCTCGACCGGCGGCGTGCGCGTGCCGCCGGCGCGTTGAAGCGTCCGGCGGCACGACCCGAGTACTCAGGCCAGGAACGGCGCCATCACCAGCATGATGGTGGCGAGCAGCTTGATCAACACGTGAATAGATGGACCCGCGGTATCCTTGAACGGATCACCGATGGTATCACCGATCACAGCCGCCGTGTGGGCGTCAGACCCTTTGCCCCCGTGGGCGCCAAGTTCGATATACTTTTTGGCGTTGTCCCATGCCCCGCCGCCGTTGTTCAGCAACGTGGCCAGCAAAATGCCGGCGATCGTCCCCACCATCAGGAACGCTCCCACCGCTTCGGCACCCACGTCGAACGGCCGGAAAATGAGCGCCACGACAATGGGGATCACCACCGCGACGGCCCCCGGCACCACCATCTGCCGAAGCGCACCCTGCGTCACAATATCCACGCAACGGGCATAGTCGGGACGCTCGGTTCCGTCGAGAATGCCGGGACGTTCCCGAAACTGTCGCCGCACTTCGTCGATGACGTACGCCGCTGCATTGCCGACCGCGCGAATCGCGGTGGCTGCAAACAGGAACACCAGACCTGCTCCCAGCATCGCGCCGACAAACACCACTGGCTTCGCGATATCGACGCCCGAAAGCTGCGCACCATACGAGCGTACAGCGTCCATGTAGGCAGCGAATAGCAGAAACGCGGCCAAGCCTGCGGAACCAAGCGCATAGCCCTTGGTGAGTGCCTTGGTCGTGTTGCCAGCCGCGTCGAGACGATCCGTGCGCTCGCGCACCTCATCGGATGCGCCGCTCATCTGTGCGATACCACCCGCGTTGTCGGTAATCGGACCGAAATTATCCATCGCGAGGATATATCCGGCCGTCGACAACATGCCGATGGTCGCCATCGCAGTGCCGAACAACCCGGCCGACGGCAGTCCTGTGCTGAGGCCCAGCGAATACGAGCTGACGATGGCCAACGAAATCATCACGATGGGAATCGCCGTAGACTCGAGGCCAACCGCCAACCCGGCAATGACGTTCGTGGCCGCGCCGGTCAATGACTGTTCGGCGATACTCTTCACCGGGCGATACTTGTGTTCCGTGTAGTACTCGGTGACCAGCACGAAGCCGAACGACGTGATCACACCGATCACGGCACAGCCAAAGAAGCGCAGCCAGGCTTCCGGTGCCTCGGGCGAAGCGAACATGTAGCGGCAGCCCACAAACAACCCGATCAGCGCGAGCGCTGCCGTGACATAGAAACCGCGATTGAGCGCGGCCATCGGGTCTTCTTCTTCGCGCATACGCACGCTGAGGACGCCAACGATCGACGCTAACAGACCGGCCGCCGCAGCCACTAACGGGAAGAGCACGCCGCTCGCGCCGAACGTCGCAAAAAGCGCTACACCCAGGATCATCGCACCGATGTTCTCGGCAGCCAGCGATTCGAAGAGATCGGCGCCACGTCCCGCGCAGTCACCCACGTTATCGCCCACGAGATCGGCCACGACCGCCGGATTGCGCGCGTCGTCTTCCGGGATGCCCGCTTCGACCTTACCCACCAGATCCGCGCCGACGTCGGCGGCTTTCGTGTAGATGCCGCCGCCGAGTTGTGCGAAGAGCGCCACAAACGACGCGCCGAAACCGTAGCCGATCACCAACAGCGGTGCGTGATTGGCCGTCACGTCAACCGCGCGCAGCACCGCGAACAGCGTTGCCACACCGGCAAGCGACATGGCGGGGACCACCAAGCCGGCCACCGAACCGCCGCGGAGCGCCACCCGCAAGGCGCTCGCCGTCGAATCTCCAGCCGCCATGGCGACCCGCACGTTAGTACGAATCGCGACCCACATGCCCAGCACGCCGGCAATGCCGGAACAGCACGCGCCAAACACGAACGCCAACGCGGTCGCCAATGCCAGCGTACCAGCCGACGCCGGGTCCTCGGCTGATGGCTCACGCAGAAACGCGTACAGTATGTAGACGAGCGCCGCTGTGATCGCCGCGATCATGGCGATGGTGCGGTACTGCCGGCGCATGAAGGCCTCGGCGCCTTCCTTGATCGCGTCGTACACCACCTTCATGCCGGCCGTACCGGTCGGCAGCGCCAGCAGCTCGCGAACGAGCATGCCGGCGACGACAAAGGTGATCGCGCATGCGCCCAGTACAAACGCCAGCGGACGCATTTCGTTGCCCGGAAGTTTCCCGGCGAACAACGCCGCCGCTCCAGCCGCAAGAATGACAACCAGCAGAATGGGGAAGATCGTTCCGCTGCCCGTCTCGGCCTTGTTGGTCACACCGCTCATGAGGTGCGCTCCGTCGTGTTCAGCAGGCTACGCTTGCGACTGTAGGCGAAGTAAATCACCAAGCCCGCCGCCAGCCACGCGGCCAACCGCAGCCAGTTCGTCCAGCCCAAACCGTAGATCATCGCACCACACACCAGCACACCCAACGTGGAAACCACCGGCAGCGCGGGTACTCGGAATCCGCGAGGCAAATCGGGACGGCGGTGTCGCATAATCCAGACACCGACGCACACCAGCATGAATGCGAACAGCGTTCCGATGCTGGTCATCTCGCCAACAACGTCGCCCGGCACGAAGGCGGCGAAGACTGACGTGAAACCAAAGAACAGCATGTTTGACTTGTAGGGCGTATGGAATTTCGGGTGAACCGCCGAGAAGATCTTTGGCACGAGCCCGTCACGGCTCATCGAATAAAACACGCGTGACTGGCCCAGCAGCATGACCAGAATGACCGACGAGAAACCCGCGAGAATGGCAATCGTCACGAACTTCGAGAGCCACTCATAGCCCGTCATGTACTTCGCGATCGCGAACGAGACCGAGGCCTCGCGGCCCACGGTCCTGAAGTCTTCGACCGTCGCAATGCCGCTCAGCACATGGGCGAACAACACGTACAACACGGTGCAGACAACGAGCGAGCCGAGAATGCCGATCGGCATGTCGCGTTTCGGGTTCTTGGCTTCCTGCGCGGCCGTCGATACCGCGTCAAACCCGATGAAGGCAAAGAACACCACACCCGCAGCGCCGAGAATACCCATGATACCGCCGTAGGCGTGCGTAATGCCCTCGGAATCGGTGTACTGGGTCGCCTCGGGGATGTACGGCGTATGGTTGGCCGGGTTGATGAATCCCCAGCCGATCACGATCACGAGGATGACAATCGCCACCTTGATCACCACGACTAACGCGTTAACGAATGCAGACTCTCTCGTCCCACGTATGAGCAGCGCCGAAAGCAGAAACAGAATGACGACTGCCGGAATATTCATGATCCCTTGTACGCCATCCGTCGATGTCTGAAACGGCGAATGGCTCCATTCATATGGCACTCGCATGCCTATGTACTCGAGCGCTTTATTGAGATACTCGCTCCAGGCAATGGCCACGGTGGCGGCGCCCACGGCGTACTCGAGTACCAAATCCCACCCAATGATCCATGCGACCAACTCCCCCATGGTCGCATAGGAATACGTGTAGGCGCTTCCGGCAATCGGGATCATCGACGCAAATTCTGCGTAGCAGAGTCCGGCGAGGGCGCAGCCGATACCTGCCACCAGAAAGGCCAGTGTCACTGACGGTCCTGCCCGATCAGCGATCGCTGCCGCAGTGCGCACAAACAGGCCAGCGCCAATGATGGCGCCGATTCCAAGGGCGACCAGCGAGGCGGCGCCTAGTGTGCGCTTGAGCCCGCCCTCTCCGCCATCGGACATCAGGCGATCGATCGACTTCGTTCGAAACAGTGAGCCG
>JANLVM010000902.1:0-3664 GCA_031364015.1 Gemmatimonadaceae bacterium | reverse complement strand
GCGCCTGATTGAGCAGACTCCCTTGTCCGTGCGCCAGCATCTCCCACAGCTACCGGATCATCAAGGAGCGACTCGTGGCCGGCCGTCACTCCGATCATTTCGTCGGGATGGATATGCGCGATCCGCCGATCGACTTTGTCGCAGTGGCCGGAACGGCAACGCCTGAACCCGATACGCCGCAGCGAACAGCTTTACGCCGTGACGGTCTGCGCTGGTCCGCCGCCTCGGAGCGCCGCTTGAATCATCAGAAACTCGCCGAGGTTCTCCGCCGTGACGATGCCGACCAGCCGACCCTGGTGCAGGACCGGAAGGGAAGAGCACTTGCACTCCTGCAGGCGCGCCGGCACGCCGTCGGCCATCTCCGATGGATCGGCGGTTCGGAACTCGCGCTGCATCACGTCGCTGGTGACTGCGGTCGGCCCTCGCTGCGCGAGCGCGCCAATCAACGCCGCGCGAGTCAGCACGCCCACGAGGCGGCCATCCGGCTCCACGACAGGAAAATCCTGCTGGAAGCCGGCCATGATGTATTCCGCCGCGCGGGACAACGGGTCGGACGGTGCAAGGGTGCGAAACTCGGTGAGCATCACGCGCTGCATCGGAACACCCGCCAGCGCGGATTTGAATTGTACCATGCCCGACTCCTGCGACGCGCCCATCCACACAAGGAATGCGATAAAAATGAGCATCGGATTCCAGAACAGGCCGACAAACACGAACACGAGGGCCATGAACTGCCCAAGCCGCGCCGCGATGTTGGTGGCGCGCGTGTACTCCATGCGCGTGGCGAGCAGCGCGCGCAGCACTCGACCGCCGTCCATGGGAAAAGCGGGCAGCATGTTGAACAGCACGAGGAAGACATTGAGCGCCGCCAACCGCGCCAGGAACGAGCCGCCAGTCACACTGAGCTGCTCGATCGGCACTATCGCCGAGGTGGCCAGGAGATAAATAAAGATCGCCCCCGCGATGACCACGTTGACCGCTGGCCCGGCGATTGCCACCCAGAATTCCTGCATCGGCTTGTCCGGCATCCGCTCCAGCCGCGCCAGGCCCCCGATGGGCAGCAGGGTGATGTCGCGCGTTTTAATGCCGAATTTCCGCGCCGTGAGCACGTGCCCGAATTCGTGCAACAACACGCACGCAAAGAGTGCGACGAAGAATCCCACGCCCGCCAAAACCGCCGAAAGTTCGCGCGACTGTCGCCAGTGACTCAAGCCGACGAAGCCGAGCAGCAGCAGGAAGGTGACGTGCAGATACACGTCGACACCGAAGAATTTGCCGATGCGAACGGACCAGGACATTAGCGTGTGCCTGCTGTTATGGGTGGGGTGGAACGCGCGGGGCGAGCGAGGTGTCGTGTCGCCACGATAACGTGGGAATCATCGCGACCGACGGCTCCCGGTCCACTTGTACACCACTCCACCGCGCATCACAAACATCACCCGCCGCACGGCGGTGGGATCACGAATCGGATCGCCGTCGAGCGCGATAATGTCTGCTTCGTAACCCGGGGCCAGTGTGCCAATGCGTTCGCTCATGCCGAGCGCCTGGGCCGCCAGCGACTGCGCCGACACCAGTGCGACCATCGGCGACTGGCCGCAGTGCTCGATGCGTCCGAGAAATTCCTCTGCGTTGCGTCCGTGCGCACCCGCCGTGGCATCAGTAGAGAACACCACTCTGGCATGTGGTGTGGACGCGGCGATGCGACAGATCTCGAAGTCGAGCGGAAGATCGCGCGCCATCGTCGCCATCCCTGCCTCGGTGTAGTTGCCCACGCCGAGATAGCGCGCCTTGTTAGCGAGGTAATTCTGCACCACCAGTCCCACCTGTGGACTGATAAACGTGCCCATGCGCGCTGCGGTCACGATGTCCTGCGTGGTGGCGTAGGTCGCGTGCTCCACCTGGTTGCATCCAGCGAGCGCCGCCGCCGAAACCTGTGAGCGATAGGCGTGCACCATTGAGCGCATCCCGAGCGCTTTGGCTTCGCCGCAGAGAATCTCGAGCTGCGCCTGCGTCAGCGTGGGGCGCGCGCCTACGCGCTGACTCGTGGACGCGAAAATCTTGATCAGGTCGGCGCCCTGCGCTTTGCGCTCGCGCACGATGGCGCGCAGTTGCTCCGGCGTGCCCGTACTGTCACCCTTGCCTTCGATCCACGCGAGCGATGTGAGCACGCGCGGCCCCGGGAAGCCGTGATCGCGGATGGCATCACGCAGCGGTTTCTCCGTCGGATCACCGACCGTCTGCACGGTGGTGAAACCGCCCATCAGCGTCTCCCAGGAAGCCAGTGCGATGCCCAGCGCCGCCTCCATCGGCGGTTCACTCTCGGTGGCGATGCGTCCGGCGCGATCGAAGTGCGAATCGAGATGGACGTGTGTGTCGATCCATCCGGGCATTACCGTGTAGCCTCGCAAGTCGATCGTCGCGCCACCCGCCGCCGCATGGAGCGACGTAATGCGACCATTGACGACCCCGATGCGCGCATTGCGCAACACGTTGCCTCGGCCATCGAAGGCACGGTCGGCCACTATAACCACCGGGCCGCCGGGGGAAACTGGTTTCGGGATTGGCGCCACTTGAGCGGAGAGCGCACCCGTACCGGCGGCAAGCAGCGCCGCGAGGGTCGCGGCATTCACGAAGGAATTGAGCGCGGGTATCATGGATCAGGTGGGGGTAGAGAAAGGGGCGTGGAATTCGAGTGCGAGCGCCCGTTCCTTCTCCAGGATCGCCAGCGTGGTTTTTAGCACCGTGTCGGGATTGAGGGAAATGCTGTCGATGCCCTGTTCGACGAGAAACTGCGCGAACTCCGGATAGTCACTCGGGGCCTGCCCGCAGATGCCGATCTTGCGTCCCTTGGCGCGACAGGTGGCGATGACCTGCGCGATCATCTGCTTGACGGCAGGATTCCGTTCGTCGAAAATCGGCGCGACGATTTCGCTGTCGCGGTCCACGCCGAGGATAAGCTGCGTGAGGTCGTTCGAGCCGATGCTGAAGCCGTCGAAGATATCAGCGAATTCGTCCGCAAGGATTACGTTGCTGGGGATTTCGCACATGACGTACACCTCCAGCCCATCCTGCCCGCGCTTGAGGCCGTGCTTTTCCATCTCGGCCTGCACCTTGCGGCCTTCATCCGGGGTGCGGCAGAAGGGGATCATGAGTTTCAGGTTTGTGAGCCCCATCTCATCGCGAACCTTTTTCACCGCCCGGCACTCCAGCGCGAAGCCCGCCTGGTAGCGCGGGTGGTAGTAACGGCTCGCGCCGCGGAAGCCGAGCATCGGGTTCTCCTCGTCGGGCTCGTAGGCTTTGCCGCCAATGAGATTCGCGTATTCGTTCGTCTTGAAATCGCTCAGGCGCAGGATGACATCCTTTGGATAAAACGCGGCTGCAATCATCGCGACACCCTGCGCGAGTTTATCGACGAAGAACTGCGGCTTGTCGGCAAAGCCCGCGGTGAGCCGTTCGATTTCCGCTTTGGCCAGTGGGTCGGCGAGCTGCGCGAAATCGATCAACGCCAGCGGGTGAATCTTGATATAGGTGCTGATGATGAATTCCATGCGCGCGAGTCCGACGCCGTCATTGGGAACGAACGAGAGCGAAAAGGCCTCCTCGGGATTGGCGAGATTCATCATCACTTTGGTGCGCGGGTGGCCGAGCGTCATGAGATTCGTGT
>JANLVM010000099.1:0-2437 GCA_031364015.1 Gemmatimonadaceae bacterium | reverse complement strand
AATGGCCGACCCAAGCTCCTTGGCTTCCATCTCGTCGAGCGCACTTTCCTGCTCAGACTCGAGATTCAGGGTGGTCGCCTCCACCTCGGCGGCCGACGACGCATGAGGGGAGCCGTCCATGCTGATCGTTTCGATGCGCCGACGTCGCAGGTGATCAATGGCGACGTTGTTGGCGATCTTGAACAGCCAGCTCGAGAATTTGAACTCGGGGCTGTACCGGTCGATGTGATTGAGGACCTTGATAAAGGCGTCTTGTGACAAATCCTCCGCCGTTTCACGGTCGCGGACCATGCGGAAGACAAGCGAGAACACCGGTCGCTCGTAGCGGCGCACGAGCTCGCGGAAGGCGAGTTCGCGCCCCTGCTGGGCGAGACGAACGACGTCGGCGTCTGGAAGTGCGGCCAGCTCGTCGGAGGTCATCATTCGGTGAGACAAGCTAGTTCCGCGTGCGGCGCGGGACCATACCATGGCCGCACGTTGAGGGCCGCAGGTTGAGGCAACCGCTTGCTCACCCTCTTACGGGCCGAGATGTTTCGGGATGCCAGTGGCCACCGACGATCGCATCCCGAAAGCGACCCCCGACGCGATTCACGCCGACTCTGCGGCGACCGCCGTGAACGCGGCCGCCCGCGCCGCACGCGGCGATGGGAAACGCGACTACGTGCAGCAGATGTTTTCCGACATCGCGCCGCGCTACGATCTGCTCAACCACATCCTCTCGCTCAACATCGATCGCGCGTGGCGCGTGAAGGCGTTGCGCGCGCTCGCCTGGCGCGATCGACCGCAGGGTACGTATCTCGATCTGTGCGCCGGCACGCTGGACGTCGGGGCGATGCTCACGCGTGAGCAGGGCTTTGGCGGCTTTGTGCTGGGGGCCGATTTCGCGGTACCCATGCTGCAGCACGGCCGCGGCAAGGCCCCACGCACCGTGCTGGCGCCCGTTGGGGCCGACGCCCTCGCGTTACCATTGACCGATGCCAGCGTGGACGGCGCCATCGTGGCGTTCGGTATTCGCAATGTCGCCGACCTGACTGCAGGTCTCCGCGAAGTACGACGTGTCGTGCGACCCGGCGGCCGCTTCGTCATTCTGGAGTTTTCCATCCCGCCCGTACGTGTCGTGCGTTCAGCATATCTCACGTACTTCCATCACGTGCTGCCACGCATTGGCCGACTCGTGAGCGGGCATCGCTCGGCGTATACTTACTTGCCCATGTCCGTAGCACAGTTTCCGACCGGCGACGAGTTGGCCGACCGCATGCGTGAGGCGGGGTTTACCAATGTCGCGTGGCAGCCGCTCACGCTGGGCATCGCCGCGATCCATGTCGGTCAGGTGGCGGTGTGACGCGCCAACGTGACGCTCGGAACCTCGAACACCGAGTGCCTGTTTGTCACCGAAGGCGATCCAGCACCATCTAGCCGACCAGCCACCCGATGTCCCTCGACACACTCTCAGACTTTATTGACGCCATTGATCGCGCCGGCGAGTTGCATCGCATCACGGCGCCGGTAAAAGTGCATCTGGAAATCACCGAGATCGCCGATCGCATCTCCAAACAGTCCGGAGGCGGCCACGCGCTGCTTTTTGAGCATCCCGTGCTCCGCGATGGCACGCGGTCGCCGTATCCCGTGGCCATCAATCTGTTCGGCTCCATGCGACGCATGGCGTTAGCGCTTGGCGTGGACGACCTCGATAGCATTGGGGCGCGTATCACCCAGTTGTTGGATCTCAAAGTGCCCGACGGTTTCCTCGGCAAGTTGTCCTTGCTGCCGCGCTTGCTCGAGATATCCAGGTTTCCGCCACGCATGAAGAGCGGCACGCCCGCATGCCAGGAAATTGTCTGGCGTGGTGACGAGATCGATCTCGACAAGATCCCGGTGTTGCACTGCTGGCCGGAAGATGGCGGTCCGTTTCTCACCATGACTGCGGTGATCAGTAAAGACCCAGTGCGCGGCATTCGCAATGTCGGCATGTATCGTGTGCAGCAGTTGGACAAGACGAGTGTAGCCATGCACTGGCAGCGACACAAAACGGGCGCTGAGCATATGCGCCAGATGGCCGAACGCGGTGAGAAAATGCCGGTCTGCATTGTGATTGGCTGCGACCCAGCGAGCATGTACTCGGCCAGCGCCCCGTTGCCGCCCAATATCGATGAGTTCCTGTTTGCGGGATTCCTCCGCAAGGATCCGGTGCGCCTCGCGAAGGCGGTCAGCTGCGATCTCGACGTCCCCGCCGATGCCGAGTTTGTCATTGAGGGATACATCGATCCGGCTGAAGCGTTGGTGGTGGAGGGGCCGTTTGGAGATCACACTGGCTTTTACTCCGAGGCGGACCTGTATCCGAAAGTGCACGTGACGGCCGTAACGATGCGAAAGAATCCAGTCTACATCACCACCATCGTGGGACGTCCACCGATGGAAGATTTCTACCTGGGTCACG
>JANLVM010000073.1:0-8434 GCA_031364015.1 Gemmatimonadaceae bacterium | reverse complement strand
ATTGACTTGCGCAGCGAATCGGCCGCGTCACTCGCGGCGATCGACGCGAAACTGCAGCGGGCGTTGCGCGACGCACTCGTTGAAGAACGCGCCCGGTGGTCCACGTCAAAAGTGGCCCTCGATCTGAAAATTGATACGATGGGCCTTCGTCCGGCGGGCCGTACACCCGACACGTCGGCGGTGGTGCGAACCGCACAAGCGGCGGCGGCGGTCATGCGCATTAACGCGCCGCTGACCACGTCGAGCACCGACGCCAACATTCCCATTGGACTGCGTATTCCAGCCATTACGCTCGACGGCGGTGGGTTGGGACGAGGGGCCCACTCACTGGAGGAGACGTACGACGATCGCAGCGACGGATTCAAGGGGCCACAGTGGGTGCTGCTGGTCGTCCTGGGGCTGCTGGGCGTGAGATGACAGGTGCCGATCGCTTCCGCTACTTCCAGCTCAGGATGTCGGCATTCTCGCCTTCGCCGCCAGCGCGCCCATCTGCGCCGTACGACAGCAGATCGTAGCTCTGCGGATTCACGCGCCCGGGCGAGGAATACAGGTAGTCCCTTCCCCACGGATCCTTGGGCACGACCTTGCGAAGATACGGTGACTTCCAGTTGGCGGGTGGATCGACCGAGGGACGTTGCCACAGAGCACCCAGTCCCTGTGCGGTGCTGGGATAGCTGCCATTGTCGAGCCTATAGGCGTCGAGTGCCGTTCCAAAGGACTCGATCTGCGTACGCGCAGTCGCTACTCGCGCATCACCGACATTGCGAAACAAGTTCGGCGCCACGACCGTGGCCAGGATCGCGATGACCACGATCACCACGAGTACTTCGATGAGCGTGAACGCGTGGCGCGCTCGGGCGCGATGCGCAAGCACAGCGATCACCCGCGAGTGCGCATCGAGTCGGCTTCGAAAAGGTTCCCGTCCACCCAACCGCTGACCTCGGGCGACCTCACTTGCCGCCATCCGGATCGGCCGATGCCGAGCATCGCTCGCTCCGAGGGCTTGATGACACCAACCACATCGCCAATGCGACTCGCGTCACGCCGAACGTTGACCCATGTCCTCGCGACAGCTGGCACCCACAGAATCGAGTCTCCGACAATCAGGGCACCCTCGGCCGATGCGACGACAACAGTGTCGCTCGGCGCGTGCGGCGTGATGGCAATTGGTGGAAGGGCGCTCGTGAGCGGCGCGGGAAGCATCTCGACCGAGTAGGATACCGGAGATTCATCCGCCAACGGCACCCGCGACGCGACGGCAAACGCCTTGCTCAGCGTGTCGGCGGCTCGATCGCCAACCGCCCAGCTCCCAACCGCGAGCAGCGCGACGGCGGCAATGCCCGTGGTCGAACGAATCACGTTCCGTGAGCGCCAAGCGGACGGCGGCTTGGCGATGCACCAATGACACGTCCGATCTCGACGGTGCATGATGCCGCACCCAAGGCACTGCTTGAGCGCCACGCGCGTGCCGCGCCCGTCGTGCAGACTAAAGGGCGCCGAACAGCTCGGACACGTTGAAGCCGCCGACAACGCCTTCGCGCCACAGCCTTCACATCTCAGGTAGCCCATATCAGTCGACCGAACGCTGGATGCCAAGTTGCAGCATCACAAATAAGGTGAGCCAACACACAGGGGAGGAATCTTGTTGCCAAAATGATATACGTTCCAATTATCCGAAAGGGGAAGTGGCAGAATTGTGACGGTTTTGGCGAGAAATAGTCACAGATATCCACAATCCACAAATTCATGGTGGCGACCGCTGGTCGAACAACGGCAACCGCGCTATCAGGGCTAAAGCGCTAGGGCGATCAGCTAAGCGCCTCCTTTACCGATGGCGTTTGACCCTTTTCGCCCTGATAGCGTCGTTCGTTTCTGTGGCGCCCAAGAGGCACTGCGTTCCTGTTAATTTCCCCGCCGTGAACACCCTCCTCGCTAGTGCTGCGCTCCTGTTGCTCGGCGGACAGGCGGCCCCCCCCAGCATCGCTCCAGATTTTGGTCTGCGCGCGGAGAGGTCCCTGCCAGCGTCAGATGCACACAGCGGTCCCGTATTTGACGGGCGGCGCGGGCAGCTCAAGGTGGTCACGCCGCGCCAGGACGCGGCGGCCGTTGTCGACGGCAAACTCGACGAGCCCGAATGGAATAGAGCGGCATTGCTGACCGGATTTTCGCAGTTCTTTCCCTCTGATGGGGTCGCGGCCGAGGACAGTACCGAAGTGCTAGTCTGGTACTCGGCGACCACGCTGCATGTCGGCATACGCGCGCACGCCCCCACCGGATCGGTGCGTGCGACGCTTGCAGACCGCGACCGCATCGCGCAGGATGACAACGTTCAGCTGTTCTTGGGGACGTATGGCGACAGTCGCCAGGCGCTGGTGTTTGCCGTCAATCCGCTCGGGATTCAGAGCGACGGCGTGCTGAATGAAACCGGTGCCTCATCTGGCGGAGGGTTCTTCGGAGGCACCGCACGATCGCGCGAGAATGCCGATCTGGCTCCAGACTATGTCTGGCAGTCGAAAGGGCGCCTTACCGATTTCGGGTTTGAAGTCGAGCTCGCCATTCCCTTCAAGAGTCTCCGCTATCGGGCCGGTGATGAGCAGCTCTGGCAGTTGCACGTTATTCGCACCGTGCAGGCGAGCGGGCATGAGGAGAGTTGGGCGCCGGCGATCCGCGGGAATGCCAGCTTCCTGGCCCAGTCAGGGTATTTGTCGGGGCTGCGCGACCTCCGTCGCGGGTTGACGGTCGATCTGATCCCGACGGTCACGTCGAGCGCGGTTGGAACCGCTAACGCCACGACCGCGCGCTGGGGTTATGCGCAGTCGCGACCGGAGGTGGGTGGCAGCGCGCGGTGGGGCATTACCAGTAACCTCACGCTGGCTGGAACTGCGAATCCGGACTTCTCGCAGGTCGAGGCCGATGCCACGCAGTTCCAGTACGACCCACGCCGCGCCGTGTTCTTTGCCGAGCGGCGCCCGTTCTTTCTGGAAAGCCAGGAACAGTTCAGCACTCCCAGTCAGCTCATCTACACCCGGCGCATTGTTCAGCCGGTGGCGGCCACCAAGCTGACGGGGAAGCACCAAGGTTTCGACATCGGTGTGCTCTCGGCTGTCGACAGCCGAGAGGCCTCAAGTACCGGCAAGCGTTCGCCCATTTTCAACATCGTTCGGGTCCAGCGCGATCTCGGCGCCACGAGTCGAATAGGATTCGCCTATACCGACAAGGTCGATGGCGCCAACTGGAATCGGGTGCTTGGCATCGATGGACGCGTGGTACGCGGGATCATGTCCACCCAATGGCAATTGGCGGGCAGCGCCACGCATCGCGGAACGGAGACGGTTCGAGCGCCGCTGTGGAACCTGTCGACGACGCGGAACGGGCGCCAATACTTCTCGCGCTACGCGACCAGCGCCATCAGCCCCGACTTCGACGCGCAAAGCGGATTCATTGCGCGCGCTGGCGTGGCGAATTTTGCAACGACCCATCGATACACGTTTTTGGGCGAGAAGGGCGCCCGATTGGAAGTGTTCGCGCCGGAGGTGTTTCTGGACGGCTCGTGGCGCTACGACGATCTCGTGAATCGACGTGCCGCACAGGACGTCAAGTTTCACATTCGCCTCAATACACGGTACCGCGGCGGCTGGCAGGTTGGTGGACAGGTGTTCATAGAGGAATTCGGCTACGACCGCGATTTGTACGCCAACTACGTTCTGTTTCAGCCGCGCAACGGTGGGATCGATACGGTCGGCTACACGGGCACGGCCAATCTGCCGAATCTCGACTGGGTGTTGTCGCTCGGGTCGCCGGAATTTCGCAAATTCTCGTTCAATACGTTTGTGATTGTGGGGAAAGATGAAAATTTCCCTGAATGGAGCTCGGCAAAGATCTTCAGCGCGCAAGCCACGCTGAACGTGCGGCCCACCGAACAGCTCCGGCTGTCGGGGACGCTCGCGCACGACACCTTCGACCGTCTTTCCGACGGCACCCGCGTGCAGTCGCGAAGCGTTGAACGGTTGCGAATGGAGTACCAGGTGACGCGGCAGATATTCGTGCGGTTGATTGGTGAGATTTCTCAGACGACGCAAGACTCGCTGCGCGACGATTCGCGCACCAACCTGCCGGTGTACTTGCGATCGTCAACCGGCAGCTACGCACGAGCGGCGGCGTTTGAGCGCGTCCGCGGTCGCGTCGATTTTCTGTTTTCGTACCTTCCGACGCCGGGCACGGTATTTTACGTTGGCTACGGCGATGCCCTTCAGGCCGATCGGCCAACGGGATCGGACCGGTTGCGGCGCACGCGCGACGTGTTCTTTCTCAAGTTGAGTTACCTCTTTCGGATGCAATAGGACTCGATGATCAGCCGATATTGCAGTAGGCGAAGGTTGGCCGGGTTCTTACCCGTGTTGTTACTCGCCGCCTGCAGCAGCGACAGCGCGACGCCCGCCGCCGCCAACACGCTCCCCGACGGTACCTTCTCGCGCATGCAGCGCGAGATCATCACTCCCTCGTGTGCCGGCTGTCACACCAGTGGGACGACGTTCGCACGACAGTCGCAGCTGGTACTCACCGCCGACTCGTCGTATCAACAGTTGATCGGTGTCACGTCGCTTCAGCCGATCGCGCGTGCCGATGGGATTCCGCGTGTGAAGGCATTCCGTGCGGACAGTTCGCTGCTGTATCACAAGCTGGCCTGGGTTCCGGGGCACCATAGTCGCGACTACGGGCAGTTGATGCCGATGGGCACGACGTTGGGACTGACCGCCGGCCAGTTGGAGTACGTGCGCCGCTGGATCGAAGCGGGTGCCCCGCGTACGGGCCATGTCGTGGACACCACAGTGCTGCTCGACGCGCGTCTGCAGGCAGCGACATTTTCGCCGTTGGCGGCACCGGCCGTGGGCGCCGGGTTGCAATTGCGAGTGGACAGCTTTGCCGTGTCCCCCACGTCCGAGCGTGAACTGTTCGTGTATCGGCGCGTCGCCAATACCAACGATCTGTATATCACGCGTATCGAGTCGCGCATGCGGCCCGGTAGTCATCATTTGTTGCTCTATCAGTTCGACGAGACCAGGACGGCGTTTCCCTGCAATGCGCGTCCCTCGCCGGATGCTGTCCGGGACATTCGCAATCCCGATGGAACGATGAATATCATCAACATGTTGCCCATGGCGTGTCACGTGTTCTTTGCTGGCGCGATGACTCCAGACTTCGACTATCGTTTTCCCCCGGGTGTCGCGCTCAAGTTGCCCGCCAATGCGTCACTCGATTTCAACGTCCACTACGTGAATCGCTCGCCGGTGAATCTCCCGGGACAAGCGTTCGCCAATCTCTATACGGTCGACCGCACTCAGGTCACCACCGTCGCGCGTTCGCTCAACCTGGCGAACACCAGTTTCTCACTACCACCCAGACAGCGCACAACCATTCGCACGGTGTTCCCGGTGAGTGCCCGGACCACGGTGCTCGGGTTGACGTCGCACATGCACTCGATGGGTGAGCGTTTCGAAATTCATGTGCGTCGTGCGAGTGGCGCCGAGACGACGGTCTATACCAATACTGACTGGGAGCACCCGGGATTCGTCAACTTCAGCACACCCATCGTGCTCGAGGTGGGCGATGCGTTGGTGAGTGTCGTGACGTGGAACAACGTGACCGAGCGAACCCTGGGATTTGGGTTGCTGTCGACCGACGAGATGAACATTATTTTCGGGTACGCGTACTGAGCCGGTCGCTAGCGGCGACAGCACCAGAATTGATACATCGCCGAGAACGTATCGGGGGTGCGCTGTTTCAAAGCGTTCCCATGCGGAACCGCGCGGAGCCGAGCGCGAATCGTCGCCGTCTGCTTCCGGTGTGCTTCCGGGAACACGGCGAACGCACAAAGCCCCAGCGCATGGCCGGGGCTCAGTGAGTACATCACGTTGTACAAAATCGGGACGACAGGATTTGAACCTGCGACCCCTTCCACCCCAAGGAAGTGCGCTACCGGGCTGCGCCACGTCCCGCCACGACCGGCCATCAACCGCCGGCGGACAGAATGGGGAACATACACGCCCCGCGCGTCTCCGACCACCCCCGGACCGCGAACGACTCGCGCACTGAAACTGGATCTATTCGAATCCTTGCGCGGCCTCACGCACCGCCGGATCCATCTCCGGGTATCGCGGATCGAGCGTTTCCAGCGTCTCCACCAGCATGCGGGCAATCAGGAAATTGCGCACGATCTTGTCGTCGGACGGGACCACAAACCACGGAGCCCTTTTGGTGCTGCATTCTTGCAGCGCCTCGCGATAGGCCTCGGTGTACTCGTCCCAAAGTTCACGATCTTTCAGGTCGTCCAGCCGAAACTTCCAGTTCTTGTGTGGATCGTCGAGCCGAGCGCGGAAACGCTCGGCTTGCTCCTCGCGTGACACGTGCAGCATGCACTTGCGGACGATGACGCCGTTGTCGGTCAGGAGTCGTTCAAAGGCCACGATCTGCGCATAGCGAGGCCGCCACACCGACTCGGGCGCGAGGCCGCGCACGCGCACCGCGAGCACGTCTTCGTAGTGAGAGCGATTAAAAACACCGACCGTTCCCAACGGGGGCACCACCTGATGGACGCGCCACAGGAAGTCGTGACGCAACTCCAGCGCGGTTGGCGGACCGAAGCTCGCCACCGTGACGCCCGAGGGATTGAACGCGCCATACACCGTCTTGATGACGCTATCCTTTCCCGAGGCGTCCCGCCCCTGCAACACCAATAACAGCGCGTGTCGTCGATCCGCGTGAAATGCATCCTGGAGTTCGTGCAAGCGGTCGAGTAGTTCTGCGGTGGCGGCTTCAATCACGTCGTCCGACGGCACGTCATCCGCACGGGCGGCCTTGGGACCCAACTTGAGCGGATCGTCGCGGTCGACGGGGAACAGTCGCAACGATCGCAGCCCCTCCGGCACGGCCCAGTCCTTGCCCTTGCCCTTGGACGACGTCGCTGCCGTTTTCTTACGCTGGTTTGTCATTGTCTCTCATTGGTTCAAAGGGTTCCATGTGAATGAGCACGCCGAGCGCGGTGGGAATACGAGCGCGGATGGCGCCCTTCACACATCCAGACAAAATGTGCGCCTCGTGAAGGGAAAGCGCAGGATCGGCCTGGACATGGATATCGACATAGTGACCAGTGCCGCTCTTCCGAATTTTGAGCTTTTCGATGGCCAGCACGCCCGGCGTTTGGCGCGCCGCCTCGCCAATCGCCTCGAACATCGGCGCATCTGGCGCGCGATCCATCAGATCGCGGGTCGCTTTCCGAAGGAGCAGGATACCGTTGCTGCAAATGACAGCTGCGGCGAAGAGCGCCGCCCAGTCATCGGCCGGCTCCCATCCGGGCCCGCCAACCAACGCGAGGGAAATCCCGATGAACGCCGCCGCCGATGTGATCGCGTCGGACCGATGATGCCAGCCATCCGCATGAACCACCACGCTGCCGCTGGCTGCGCTCGCCTTGAGTACCCGTTTGGCGAGGACTTCCTTGATAACAATGACGACCGCCAAAACAATCAGGGTGAATGGTGCCGGCGCATGGTGCGGCGTGCGAATCTCTCGAACCGCTTCGATCGAGATTCCCGCCGCCGCGCCCAACATCAATGCCGCGACGGTCGCCGCCGCGAGTGGCTCGGCGCGCCCATATCCGAATGGATACCGAACATCCGGAGAACGATTCGCGATGCGAAGGCCACTCATCACGACCAACGACCCGATGGTATCGGTGGCGCTTTCGATGGCATCAGCCACCAGGGCGTAGGAGTTTCCCACCAGGCCGGCGACGAGCTTGAGACCGGCCAAGAGCGCGTTGACGATAAGCCCAAGCTGGGCCAAACGTTGCGACGAGCGTGAGTCGACTGTCTCATAGCCATATGGCGCTGTCATTTTCGGCTTCTGTGTGTAATTTTGAAGCTGGGACAGCTGGGAATTTTGGTGGCGTGCGTCACCACGGTTCCGATGAGAAGAGCCCTTGCGGGCAGCGAACTAGTGTATGTTCCCGTTGCCAGGCCGTCTGGTAATCAGGAACTTATTAGTACGCGAGTGCGATTTCGACGTTTGAGGGAACTTGGCTAGATGCTCGGTTCTCCGATCCGTTCGCAAGCATTCACAATTCAATGAGACGAACATGCGCATACTACGTAGTTTTGCAATTGGTGCCGTTGTCAGCACTGCGATGGCACTGGCCATCCCCACGTCCGCCACGGCCCAGCGACAAGGCGCCATCGAAATCGGCGGTTTTGGACGCTACACCAAGTACATGGATACCCTGAGACTCGACCCCGCGTTCGGCGCTGGTGGTCGTGTAGGCATTTACGCCTTCCGCAATGTGCTCGCCGAGATGGAGTTGAGCTATGCCGACGCCAACGTCAACCTGCCATTGTCGGGACAAAGAGGTCGCGACACGCTGCGCAAGGTTTCCGACGCC
>JANLVM010000239.1:0-1681 GCA_031364015.1 Gemmatimonadaceae bacterium | reverse complement strand
GACTGGGCGCCGGATCCCAGGAATCCGTTGCCTCGGTTCGCCACGCCGAAGCGTGTGCCGCATGGGGTCACGTTGATCGGGCGATTGTTCGACGAGGGGACGGTGGCCCGCGTGGGAGTCGCGTTGGAGCGCGCGGCGGGTGTCGCGAAGGAACGTCCGTCGCTTTTGAAATGACGGACCCCTTTCGCTCCCGCCTGGAGCAAGCGCTCAGCGACACGTACACCTTTGAGTCCGAACTCGGAGGTGGCGGCATGTCGCGCACCTACCTCGCGTACGAGCGCTCGCTCGATCGACGAGTCGTCGTAAAGGTGTTAGCCCCCGAACTGCTTGAAGGTTTGAGTGTCGAGCGCTTCAAGCGCGAAGTGCTGATGGCCGCGAAGCTGCAGCATCCGCACGTCGTGCCCGTGCTGTCGTCGGGTGACGCCGATGGCTTGCCGTGGTTCTCCATGCCGTTCGTGGCCGGCGAGTCGCTGCGACTGCGCATGTTGCGAGGGCCGATACCGCTGGACGAAGCAATGGGCATACTGCGCGACGTGGCGCGCGCGCTGGCCTACGCGCACGGTCAAGGCATCGTGCACCGTGACATTAAACCCGACAACGTGCTGCTGTCCGGTGGCAGCGCCACGGTCACCGACTTCGGTATCGCCAAGGCCATCTCGGCGTCGCGCGGGGGCAGCACCACCACCGCGCTCATGCAGGCCGGCATGGCGATTGGCACGCCCGCGTATATGGCGCCCGAGCAGGTGGCTGCGGATCCCAATCTGGATCATCGCGCCGACCTGTACGCCTTTGGGGCGATGGCCTACGAGTTGCTCGCCGGCGAACAGATGTTTGCCGGACGCACGCCGGCGCGTGTGCTCGCGGCCCATCTCGGTGAGGCGCCGCGCAACGTGCTTGAGTTGCAACCCGCGACGCCGACCGAATTGGCCGCGCTGATCATGCAGTGCCTCGCCAAGGAGCCCGACGCGCGTCCTGCTGATGCGAACGCCATCGTGCGGCAACTCGATGCGGTGTACACCAGCGGCGGGGCGTCGGGATTGCTCCGTGTGGTGATACCGCGACTCAGACTCGCGCGCGCGCTCGCGATCTGGGGCGCTATCGCCGTGGTCGTAGTGGGCGGTGTTTGGGCCGCCAGAGAGTTCATGGGGCTTCCCGACTGGGCACTCTCTGGGGCGGTCGGCATTGTGTTGGCTGGCCTTCCCGCGGTGCTCGGTACCTGGTGGGTGCAGCGCGCGGTAGCGCGCGTCACCACCTCTACTCCGACACTCACGCCTGGCGGCAGCATGATGCCCGCGGGCACGATGGCGACCATCGCGCTAAAAGCCAGTCCGCACGTGTCGTGGACACGTACCTGGCGGGCGGGTGCCATCTCGATCGGCGCGCTGGTGCTGCTCGTTACGGCATTTGTAGCTACTCGTGCACTCGGCGTCGGTCCGGCCGCGTCGCTCATAGGCAAAGGGGCGTTCGGCGAGCGCGAAACGATCGTCGTGGCCGACTTCCGCCCGCCGCAGAAAGATTCGCTGATTGGCACAACAGTCGCCGAGGCGCTTCGCACCGATCTGGCGCAGTCAGCCAACCTCGCGGTGCTGACGCGCGCCACGGTACGCGACATTCTTGATCGCATGCAGCGTCCGCGCGAAAGCGTGGTGTATTTCCCGCTCGCACGCGAGATCGCCACGCG
>JANLVM010000042.1:0-1501 GCA_031364015.1 Gemmatimonadaceae bacterium | reverse complement strand
CCTGTGGCTGCACGGGCACGGCCGGCACCTCGGGCATGGGCCCTTGGTTGGCGGGGACTTCCACCACCACGAGCGCACCATTGCCGGCCCACTGCAGGCGGGTGACGAGCGCCGCATTCAATGGGTTGCTGCCGACGCGTTTGGAGGTGCCGGTGGCCACATCCGCCACGTAGGCGAAGGAGCGGTCATCGAAGTTGGCGATGTACGCGAGACGCTTGCCATCCGGCGACCAATGGGCGCCACTCGCGCGCGCCTTGTCGGGCACCTGCAGCGGCGTGCGCTTGCCCGTGCGCCACTCGACGAGTTCGTAACTGTCCACGCCACGCACGCTGAGGTTTCGGTCCCGCCGCGCCCGCGCGTCGATCTTCGTGCCGCCCAGGTTCACGTACGGTCGGGCCATGTCCGCGATCGAAGGCATGCCCCCGGTATGCGACACGAGGAACCTCGTGCCGTCGGGGCTGAGGTTGCTGAGAAGGCTGTTGTTTTGCCTCGGCGCATCGACCAGTTTGGCGATCTCGGCCGGAGGCATCAAGTACGCCTCGTCCTTCAGGGGGTTCTGGGCCGAAAGGGGCGTCGAAACGGCCAGGACGAGGAGGGGAAGCCAGCAAGAAGTGGCACGCATCGTGTGCTGCTACTTCGTGGCGATGGGCTGGAGTTCCTTTTTGGAGTTGGGATGTGGGAGGTGAGAGGGAAGCGGTGAGCCATACAGATCCCTCGACCACTGCTGGAATGGCGGGTGCTCAAGAAGGATAGGATCGGATTGGGTGCCACGCCCGCTCGACGGGCGTGGGCTCTGACTATTGCACGCCCGTCAAGCGGGCGTGGCACCGAAGCAAGTCTCACGCGCCACTGATGACGCGGTTCACCTCCCTCCTAACCCCCACCTCCTAACTACCTGAGCACCGGCAAATCGATCCTTGAGGCGGTTGCGCCGCCCAAGAAGAGGGTCTGTGTGGCGGACTTGAAATCGCTCGCCGCAGCGGTGTAGATGTTCACGAACGTCTGGGGGTTGCGGTCGATCAGGGGGAACCAGGACGACTGGACCTGGACCATGATGCGGTGCCCCTTTTGGAACGTGTGGAGCACATCCTGCGCATTGAAGGCGACTCGGGTTGCATGGCCGGGCGTGAAGGGCTGGGGGGTCTCGAAACTGTTTCGGAACTTGCCGCGCATCACTTCGGAGCGCACGAGCATCTGGTAGTTGGCCATCGGCTCGGGCGCATCGCCGGGGAACACGTCGATCACCTTCACGACCCAGTCCGCATCCGTGCCGGTCGTGGATACCCAGAGCCCGATCTTCATCGCGCCTGCAACGGTGAGATCCGCCTGGAGGGGCGGCGTTTGGAACGTGCGCACGTCGGGGCGCTCCTGAGCGAATCGTTGGTCCTCGACCATGAACGTCGAAGGTACGCCCGAAGTGGTCTGGGCCGTGAACGGAACGGGGTTGGCGGGATCGCTCACCCAGGACGCCTGCCCGGACGGGGGTTCGGAGAATGCCAAA
>JANLVM010000020.1:0-2203 GCA_031364015.1 Gemmatimonadaceae bacterium | reverse complement strand
CCCCGACGATCACTGCGTAGCGCAGCGCTCGTCGCACTACGGCGGGCCCGGTGGCGAGCGTAATGAATCGGAGGTCGACGGGGGTTAACGGTTCCGTGTTTGTAGACATAGACAGGGTGAGCGGAAAAGCGCCATAAGTGCGCGCGACTGTGATTGCAATCACTTCGCCCTTCGCGCGAAAATCTGTACCTTTCGCGGCTGGTGCAATGCGAAAGGTGCGCCGCGAAGCCCGGAGTGTCGGCCAGATGACACGTCCGAGGGCCTTAGAAGGAAGGAGGGGGCGAATGGGCAACTAAGAACTGAGCAGAATATGTACCGTATAGCGCGGCAGGGCCATCGGCCCCGGAGCGTGCCGAACACGCCCATCACGAGAATCGACGGCAAGCAGCGACTGCTCGCTCGGTCGGTGACGGGGCTCCTGTTGCTGGCGGGACTGTCGGCGTGTTCCGACATCACCGGAGTCGCGCCGACGAGCAATTCGCGTCTGGTCGACCCGGAGTCTGTATTGCAGGCGGTGAGCGCCACGGGGACGACGTACTACGTAAGTCCAGGTGGCAGCGACAGGAACACGGGCACGTCGATCGCCAGGGCCTGGAAGACGATCGGCAAAGTGAATGGAAAGGTTTTTGGCGCTGGCGATCGCATCCTCTTTCAGGGTGGGTCGGTCTTCGCCGGGGCGCTGTCATTCAACGCCGCCGACAAGGGGAGCGCTGCCGGTCCGATCGTCGTCAGCAGTTACGGTTCGGGACGCGCGACCATCAATGGTGGAAGTGGCACCGCGATCGCGCTCTACAACACGTCGGGATTCGAGATCCGGAATCTCACGATGGTGGGATCGGGACGAACTACCAACACCGGAAGTGGGCTCAAGGTCTATGCCGATCTCGCCGGCGGGGTGAAGCTCCCCTATATTCGCGTCGACAGCGTCGAGACGAGCGGCTTCGGAAAGTTTGGTATCGTGGTCGGCAGCTGGAACAATACCACCGGCTTCTCGGACGTGCGAATCACGTATTCGTCCGCGCATGACAACGGCCGGGCGGGAGTGTCGACTTACGCACAAGCGATGTACGCGCATCGGAATTTCTACTTCGGTCATCTGCTGTCGTACAACAACTCCGGAGTCGCCGGACTCACGGTGAACAGCGGTAGCGGCATTGTCATGGGGAGCGTGACGGGCGGCGTCATCGAGCGCTCCGTCGCCCACGACAATGGGTGGCTCTGTGATGCCCCTGAGGGCCCGGTCGGAATCTGGACGTACGACTCGGACGGCGTGGTCATCCAGCACAACGAATCGTATCGCAATCGCACGAACGGTCCTGCCGACGGCGGTGGCTTCGACCTTGACCAGAACACGCGAAACTCCGTGGTGCAGTACAATTATTCGCACGACAACGATGGTGCCGGTTTTCTGCTGGCGCACGCGCCCGACAACACGAACCACTCGGGCAATACGGTGCGCTACAACGTGAGCGAAAACGACGCTCGGAAGAATTCGGCGGCTTCCATTGTCGTGTGGGGAAGGACCATCGGCGCCGAGATCTACAATAACTCGGTCTACCTAACCCCTTCCACTACCGGGGCACTGGTCGCATTGAAGGTGCATAACGCCTCCATCCCGACGCACGACGTCAAGAACGTGCATATCCGCAACAACACCTTCTATACGACCGGCGGCCTGAAGGTGCTGTCCGTCTCCGCCGGTCAACTGAGCGGCGCCATCGTTTTGCGATTTGAGGGCAACAACTATTTTGCTGGTTCCACCGCGCCGAAGTTCTTATGGGGGAGTGCCACGTACACTGGCCTCGCGACCTGGCGGAGCGCTACCACGCAGGAAATGCTCAGCGGGGTAGCTGTGGGGTCCCAGATCGATCCGGCTTTCGTCAGTCCGGGAGGTGGAGGCACCATCGGCAACGCCGATCAGCTA
Organism: Gemmatimonadaceae bacterium; assembly: GCA_031364015.1. GTDB lineage: Bacteria > Gemmatimonadota > Gemmatimonadetes > Gemmatimonadales > Gemmatimonadaceae > Gemmatimonas. The sequence goes on along the minus strand of JANLVM010000020.1, from coordinate 279 downwards.
GGCAATCTGACCGCCTACAAACTGAAAGCAACGTCGCCGATGGTGAACACTGGGCTCGACCTGCGGCAAAAGTTCGGCACGAACGTGGGTCCGATAGATTACTACGTTGGGTCGATCGCCTTTGGTGCGGGCTTTGATGTCGGCGCTCACGAGTGGCGGTAGTGGGGCCAGGCGGTCCTCATGCGACGCATCCGTGAACTGCTGACGCTGTGAAAAAACGGGGGCGCCGATGGTGGCGCCCCCGTGTCTACTCCGGAGGCACACCATCGCTCGAGCGGG
>JANLVM010000016.1:0-13338 GCA_031364015.1 Gemmatimonadaceae bacterium | reverse complement strand
ACCACACACACTGGTCACCGGCGCAAATCGCCGAGCATGTGCGCATGACCTATGCAGTCGTCGGCGCACAGTTCGCGGGCGGTCCGGGCCTGCGGGTGCGCACGACCTGGTGGATGCGTCTCCTGCTGCGCTGGCGATTCCTCTCAGGCATCCTTGAGCACGGTGTTTTCCCAAAAGGCGCGAAGGCTCCGCGCGAGGTCCGACCGGGGAACGGTCCGTTCGACCGCGAGACGGTACTCGCCTCGCTTGAGCGTGCGGCGGCTGACACGGAGAACCGACTGGTCGCGCGTTGGACGGATCCGAAATGCGTGATGACGCATCATGTGTTCGGCAAACTGCGTCCGCCGCAAGGCGCGCGACTGGTGACGGTGCACACCGCGCATCATGCGGCGCAGCTTCGCGCGTTCGCCAACCCCGGCGGATGAGCCGTCACACACACTCGATTCGGAGCACCGTCGTGCCCTCTTTTCCTCCGTTCGTTCGCGCCACTTTATCGTCGCTGGTGTTCCTCGCGTTCACCTCGTCCTTGCCGGGGCAGACGATTTACACACCCGGTCGCCTCACGTCGACGCAGCAAATGGCGCGCGACATCTACAAGGAGCTGGTGGAGATCAACACGAGCGTCACTACCGGCAACATCACCAATGCCGCCCTCGCGATGGCGAAACGGTTCCGCGCCGCCGGCATCGCCGAGTCGGACATTTTCGTTGGCGGACCGCGACCGGAGCGGCACAACGTAGTCGCGCGCCTGCGCGGGACGAATCCCGCCGGACGCAAGCCACTCTTGCTGCTGGCGCATCTCGATGTCGTCGAAGCGCTCAAGGCCGACTGGTCACCGGAGTTCGACCCCTTCACCTTCACCGAGCGCGACGGTTACTACTATGCACGCGGCGTTGCCGACGACAAGGCGATGGCGGCCATCTTCGTGGCGAATCTCTTCCGCATGCGGGCCGAGGGGTACGTTCCCGAGCGCGACATCATCATTGCGCTCACGTCGGATGAAGAGAGCGGGGCGTTCAACGGCGTGGGCTGGCTGGTGGAGCAGCACCGCAATCTGGTTGACGCGGGTCTGGTCATCAATGAGGGCGCCGACGGCACGTTGCGCGACGGGAAACCACTCGCCAACAACATCGAGCTCGCGCAGAAGATCACCACCAACTACACGCTACACGTCACGAATCGGGGCGGCCATTCCTCGGTCCCGCGCAAGGACAATGCGATTACCGCGCTGGCCGACGCGCTCGCCAAGGTGGGACGGTACGACTTCCCGGTGCAGCTGAGCGAGGTCACGCGCGCGTTCTTCACGCAAACCGCGCGGGTCGAGACGCCACCGATGGCGCGCGCGATGCGGGCGCTCGTGGCCAATCCAGGAAATGCGTCGGCACTCGCCGTGGTCACGGCCGACCGGGAGTACAACACGCTGCTCCGTACCACGTGCGTGGCGACCATGCTTTCGGGCGGACATGCGACGAATGCCCTTCCGCAGCTGGCCGAAGCAAACGTGAACTGCCGCATTTATCCCACTGAAACGGCGGAGGCGGTGCGTAAGACACTCACGCGCGTCATCGCGGATACGACGGTCCAGGTGCTGATCAAGACACAGCGACCGTCCTCGCCACCGGCGACGATGAGCCGCGAGATCATGGATGCCGTTACGCAGGCCACGAACGAGGTCTTCGGCAACATTCCCGTGATTCCCACGATGCTGGCCGGCGCGACCGACTCCCGTTTCTTCCGTACGCTCGGCATTCCAGCGTACGGTGTCTCGGGTCTCTTCATGGACCCGGAAACCGATGCGCGCGCTCATGGACGCGACGAACGCATGCGCATGCAGTCTTTCTACGAAGGCCAGGAGTTCCTGTACCGGCTCACCAAGCGGCTCGCGTCGAAGCAGACTACGGTACCGTAGGTCAGGATTTCCCCACTCGGCGCTTGCCGCGAGCACGATCCGACGCGAGTCGGCGCTCACGGCGCTCCCCACTTACAGACGTCGGAGTCAGTTCCCGATCGCCGACATCGAGCGCAGCACTGGGTAGTACGCCGGCGCCGGCGTCATGCCGAGGACAGGATCGAGAATGTTCCAGAACATGAACCCGTCGTCGGACCGTGGATCAAACAGAATGAACGCGAGTCGCGCCAACGGTTGATCCATCGGAATGATCAACGAACCGGCTGACATCGTCTGTTCGGTAGGCTCCCATGCGCCGGTCAGGGTGCGCGCCTTGTGCGTGCCCTGATACTCGCGATCGGCCAACGCGTTGGACGCAATCTTGAAGCGTTCGCCGGTGAACGTGATGTCGTGTGTGGTGAGCGTGTAGCGAATGCCGTGTGCCTCGAGCCGATCCACGACACTCGCAATAAGTCGCTGCGTCGGTGTGCCGCCACCGCCACCACGTCCTCCGCCCAATGCTGGCGCGGCTGTGGGCGCGCCACCGGCCGCACCAGCACTACCGGGTATCACCCACACGCGTGGCGCGAGACTCGTCTCAGTTGGCTGGGCCGTGCCGAAGAACGGGAGCATCTCGCTGGTCACGGGTCCGTCAGCGCGCAACCGATACGGACGATCCGCCACGTACGGGTTACGCGTGGACACGGTCGGCGCAAACACGATCTTTTGGAGTTCGGGCGCCCTCACCAACTGCTGTCGTACGGCGAGCTGTTGACCAACGATGGATTCCTGGTTCGCTGTCGCGACGACCTCGCGCACTCGCTCGCCATTCTTCGCGACATAGCCGAGTACTTCCTCGAGGAACCAGTACGTCTCGGTGATGCGCGTCTTGAACGACGCATAGGAGTACGTCTCGGTGAGCAGACCAAGCATGTTGCGCACGCCGTAGTAGGTGGACGTGTACCGCGGCTTCGCCAGCTCGGCGTCGGAGCGCCACGCGCGCTCCGCGCCGGTGCCCGACACGCCGCCGTAGTAGAACCAGTCCGAGCCGTGCCTGGTTTTAATTGCTTTCGTCACTTCGGGAAGCAGCACGTCGCGCAACAGACTCATCGTGCCTTTCGAGTTGTTGGGATTGAGCGACGTTTCATACGTCATGTTGAAGCCGCTGTTGGAACTGCCGTCGGTGGTGTGGAGATCCATCGCGACGTGCGGCTGATAGCGCGTGAGCAAGCTCGCCATCGATCGCGCTTCGGCCGTTTCCATTTTGGTGCCATCGCGATTGAGATCAAGACCTTGTGCGTTTTCACGTTGCCCCATGCCCCCAACCGGGCCCGCCTGACTGCCGCGATTCGTCACGTTCACGCGCTCGTTGCCGTCGGCGTTGTATATCGGATTGATGAGCAGTACCGTCGTCTTGAGCCACTCATTGCGCTCGCCCCGGGCGATGGAGCGCAGCAGCCAGAGCACCGCTTCCTTTCCTTCCACTTCGCCAGCGTGGATGTTGGCCTGGATGTAGACGCGGGTTTTCTTCGTCGCGAGTACCTGCTCCGGCGATGTGCCGGGGGCCCCGATCACGGCCAGCGGCAGCGGTCGACCCTCGTAGGTGTAGCCGTACGTCGTGAGATGAATTTGCGGAGACACGGCGGCCATCTGCTTCATGTACGCAATCACGTCGTCATAGCGACTCGTTTCGGCGTAGTCCGTGAGTTCCGGGCGCGTGAGCCACTGCTGGCTGGCCACCGCTCGGGCGCGCTTCGGTGCTTGCGCCGTGACGTCCGTGCTGACCAACACAGCGCTGGCAGACGACAGAGCGCACACCGCGAGGGCAGCGCGCGAAACGCGTGACACGTTCATCGGGACACCCCAAATGGGTTCAGCGACTGATCCACTTCGTGATGGTCCTGTATGGTACGGAGTTCACGCAGCGCCGGCGTGAGACCATCGCGTGCGCGAATGATGACCACGATGTTGGTCTTGCCTTTGGTGACGGCGAATGGCACGCCGATCTCAACGACGACGGGCCCGGTAGACGGTGCCATGACGGTGCGCGTGGCGATCGTGCTGTCCTCGACAACGAGGTCAAAGGTACGCGGCACGTCACGGCCATCGCTGTCGACGCCAACAAAGGTGCAGGCGATCGTAACCTCGGTATCGTCGAATGTGGTGAGCGTGTAGTGCATCCAGCCGCGCGATTGCCGGAACGGTTTGCCGTCCACGACACCGGTGCTGACCTCGTGCCCGGCATACCCGTGGGTCGCCTCACTGCGCACGTTTCCGACTTCGACCACGTCAACCACTCGGCGATCGAGGCGGGGCGCGGCCGATGTCAGCACGCAGGCGGCCAGCGCGAGGATCATCGTGGAGGGGTGAGTCGGCACAGACGTTGTCAGGGGTTAGTGCGATCGAGCGACCGTCGAGCTTCAAAACTACGTGCATGGCACGTTCGGGGGCGAGCTGCCGTCTCTTACTCCGGGAACGGCCCGTCGGGAAACGGCACGTCCTCGAGCCCGGGACCCGCTGCCACCCGTGTCACGACCGTCGCACTACGCGCTGAGGATCCGTCCGGCCAACGAATCGCGTGCAGTTCGCACTCCGCAAGGTTGAGCGGTGGTAAAGGCACGTCCTGTCGAATCGTCGTCAACTGCAACATCAAACGCACGTGCTCGTGCTGTCCCGCCAGCTTGGCTGTGTCGTCGCGATGACTCACGAATTCACTTGCCTCCAGCGCCTTCTCGAGCGACTGCCAACGTCGCAGCAGCTTCACCGCTGTGCCTTTGCCGACGCTCTTCACTCCAGGAATGTTGTCGCCCTCTTCGCCGCACAGTGCCTTGAAGGCCGGGAGACTGGCGGGGAGCACTCCGAACCTGGTGAGTACGTCGGCGCTACTCCACGGCTTGATCCGCATGCCGTTGGGTCCTTTCCCAACACCAACGTAGGTCACTACCTCCACGCCTTCGGACACCAACTGCAGCAGGTCTGAATCGTTCGAGAGCACCGTCACATGCGCCTGCGCGCGAAAGCGCGCCATCAACGACGCCACGCTGTCATCGCCTTCGAAATGTGCGACACTGACGCTGGCGAGTCCGGCGGCCTCCACGCCTTCGCGAATCGGTGCGACGCGCGTTCGCATGACTCCGGTGCGATGCTGCTTGTACAAGGGGAAAAGCGCATGCCGAAAGGTGGGACCGTCGTGATCCCATGCCGCTACCAGATGCGTCGCACCGATGTCCATCGCGGCACCGCGAGCCATTTGGCACCAGAGGCGCACTCCGTTCGTGACGTCGCCTGCGGCAACGTGTGCGGCTCGGCCGGCCAGTGATTGCGCATCGATGATGAGGAGGTGCGGCGCGGTCATCGGCGCAATCTAGCGCCAGCGGAATGTGACAGCGGGTTCGCCGTACGGTAGGTTCGTGGAGACCGTGGAGTGCTGTCTCCCCCTCAATGGATCCGTCATGCGTCGTCTAGCCCTGTTTGTCTTGTGCGCGAGTGCTGGCGTGCGAGTATCGGCTGCGCAACCATCACGCGCCGACTCCATCGCCGATCCGTACCGATGGTTGGAAGACGTCAACGGCACACGTGCGATGACGTGGGTAAAAGCGGAGAACGGCAAGACGGTCGCCGTATTGGAGAAGGACCCTCGCTTTGCGGGCATCTACAAGTCTGCGCTCACGATGGCGCAGGCCAAGGATCGCATCCCGTACGCGTCGTTCATGGCGGGCGCGTTGTACAACTTCTGGAAGGACGCGGTGCACGTCCGCGGCATCTGGCGTAAGACCACACTCGCGAGCTATCGCACCGCATCGCCCGTATGGACGACAGTTCTTGATCTTGACGTCCTCGCGAAGACAGAGAAGGCGAACTGGGTGTGGCACGGGGCCGATTGCATGGCGCCCGACCAGCAGCGGTGTTTGCTGATGCTTTCGGATGGCGGCGAAGACGCCGTCACCGTGCGCGAGTTCGATGTCACGACGCGCCGGTTCGTGCAGAACGGCTTCACGCTGCCAAAGGGGAAGCAGAACGTCGCCTGGATGACACCGGACACGCTGCTGGTGTCGCGCGAATGGAACGCGGGCGAGATGACCGCGTCAGGCTATCCGTATATCGTCAAGCGCCTCGCGCGCGGACAATCGCTGGCCGACGCCGTCGAAATCTTCAGGGGCGTCCCGCAAGACGTCAGCGTGTCGCCGTTTGGTACCGTCGACGGGGCGGGGAATCGCGCAAACTTCATCCGTCGAGGCGTCAGTTTCTTCGAGTCCGAGCACTACGTCGTGCGCGCGAAGGATGTCGCCCGTCTGAATATGCCGGCCAAGTCCTCTCCCGTGAGCCTGATCGATGGTCAGGTGGTGGTCCGACTGTCGGAAGCGTGGCCGTCCGGCACCACGACCATTCGCACGGGTTCGGTGGTGTCGTTCGATTTGGCGAACGCGATGACGACGCCGAATGCGCTCGCACCGGTCGCGATCTACGAGCCAGGCCCGCGCGAATCGATCGAGGGCGCGTCCGCGACGCAGAAGCACCTCCTGGTTGGCATCACGCAGAACGTGAGAGGGCGTGTACTGGTGTTCACCCGGACGCTGCAGGGGACGTGGACGCACACGGCCATGGCTCTTCCAGACAATGTCGCAACGGACCTGCTGGGTGCCGATATCAAGAGTGATCGCGCGTTCATCAGCGTGGCGGGCTATCTGACCCCGAGCAGTGTCTGGCTTGCCGACGCGGCGCAGGCGAGCGCCGCGCAAGTGAAAACGCTGCCCCCGCGATTCGACGCGTCGCGCAGTGTGGTCGAACAGTTCGAAGCGACGTCGAAAGACGGGACCAAAGTGCCGTACTTCATCACGCATCCCAAGGGGATGAAATTGGACGGGTCCAACCCGACGATACTCAGCGCATACGGTGGCTTCGAGGTAACGGTCACGCCGTACTATGATGTGAACGTGGGTAAGCTATGGATTGAGCAAGGCGGTGTGTTTGTCGTGGCGAATATTCGCGGCGGGGGCGAGTTCGGTCCAGCATGGCACGAGGCAGGGCTCAAGACCAAGCGTCAGGTGATCTACGACGACTTCGCGGCCGTGGGGCAGGATCTGATCGCGCGCAAAATCACCAGTCCCCGACGACTCGGCATTGTAGGCGGTTCGAATGGCGGTTTGCTGATGGGCGTCGAGATGAACCAACATCCGGAGCTCTGGAATGCGGTGCAAATCGCGGTGCCGTTGCTGGACATGATGCGCTACGAGCAGATCGCGGCGGGTGCGTCGTGGGTGGGCGAATACGGAAGCGTGTCCATTCCGGCAGAACGCGAGTTTCTGGCCAGCATTTCCCCGCTGCACAATCTCAAAGCGGGCGTGAAGTATCCAACGCCGTTTATCTGGACGACGACGAAGGACGATCGAGTCGGTCCGCAGCACGCGCGCAAATTTGCGGCGAAGATGTCCGACATGGGGCTGCCGTATTTGTTCTACGAAGTTATCGAAGGCGGTCACGGCGCCGGTGCAAACGCCAGGCAGGAAGCGCACACGAGCGCGCTGGGGTACACGTATTTCGCCCGACAGTTGATGGACAAGCGCGCGGCGATCGTGCCGTGAACCTGAGAACGCCCATGCATCCCAGAACGCCCATGCACCGCCCACGAATCTATCGCGTCGCGTCGTTGTCTCTTTTCCTGGCCGCCTGCGGCGGCGGTCACCAGTCGGGCGGCGCAGATATCGTGGTGTATCAGGACGGCGTTAGGTCCGGTGGGGCAAACACACTGGAATCGATGCCAACCATTGCCGTTCGCGAGATTCGGTTCATGAACGCCGCCGACGCCACCACGCGATTTGGTACTGGGCATCCAATGGGCGCAATTCTCGTCACCACGAAGCGATAGCGTCGTCTGCGAAGTCTCAAAAGCGGCCACGGCGCCGGGGTGTACAATCGCGTTGGTCTCTGACAGCTTCTTCGGATGACAAACCGCAATCCCTCTTCGACCGTGTGCCCGTCGTGCGGCGCCCGCGCCTCGGGCAAGTTCTGCAACCAATGCGGGGCGGCACTTGCGGTGGCAACCTGCGGTACTTGCGGCGCGGCGCTGACGGTCGGCGCACGCTTCTGCAACGCGTGTGGCACAAGTGTCAGTGGGGCATCCGGTGGCACAACACCGCCAGGTATCGCCACGCCGAGGTCGACGGTCCCAATGTCCATGTATTTGCCGTGGGGCATTGCCGCTCTGATTCTGGTGTCGGTGCTTGGTTATTTCGCCGGTCGTCGTGTTGGCGGTGCTCCAGAGACCAGCGCTTCGGCCACCGCGACACCGCTATCGGCGCCATTTGCCAACGGCGCTGGTGGGCCAGCACCGGATATCAGCAACATGCCACCGCGTGAACGCGCTAGTCGCCTGTACGATCGCATTATGCGCTACGTCGAAGAAGGCAAGAAAGACAGCATGCAGTTCTTTGCCCCAATGGCGCTCACCAGCTTCGAGCAGCTGGGTCCCGATCTCGATCTGGACGCGCGCTATGACTACGGACGCGTGGCTTCAGAAACGGGCAGCCTCGATCTCGCGGCGGCGCAAGCAGACACGATCCTGCAGAAGTCACCCAACCATCTGCTCGGACTCGCGCTCTCGGCGCGCACGTCGACATTGCGGGGAGACGCGGGATCCGCCGGTAGGGCCTGGAAAGCGTTTCTGAGTGCCAAGGGCGCCGAACTCAAAAAAGCACATCCAGAGTATCAGATGCACGCGGCGGACATCGAGCAGGCGACGAGGCTGGCGCAAGGGAAGTAGGCTCGTGGCCCCCCGCGATTAGCTTCCCTGGATGAGAATCGTTGGAGGGAAGTTTGCGGGCCGAAACCTGACGTCGCCAAATGATTTCCGGGTGCGTCCCACCGCCGAACTTGTGCGGGTGGGACTACTCAAGATGCTGCACGCCGATCTGGAGAAGGCCCGTGTGCTCGACCTGTTTGCCGGCACCGGCGCACTGGGCCTTGAGGCGATCTCGCGTGGGGCACGCTACGCCGATTTCGTGGAGACCGGACCGTCGAGCCTCCATGCGCTGAAGGCCAATATCGCCGCGCTCCGACTACGCGAGAAAACGCGAGTATTCAAGAAAGATGCGTTGCCCTTCGCGGCCGCGCTCAAAGCCGATCGCTATGACATTGTCTTCGTCGATCCGCCGTACGGCTCGCGCATGCTCGACCGTGTCATCGAAAGCTGGCAGGCGAATAAGTTTTCACGCATTCTCGCGGTCGAGCATGCGACCGATCACGTGCTCCCGCGCGGCTATGACAAACGCATTTTTGAGGATACGGCGGTGACCATCTATCGCCTGGAAACGCCCGTGGCGACGCTGGAACTGGTGAAGGTTACCGGCTAGCTTAGCTTAGCTTAGCTAACGGCCTATGCCGATGTCGACACGAACCCGCCGGTGGTGTTCGTAAACAGCGCGGTCGTCAATTGTGCGTGCAGGGTGAACACCTTGCCAACTCGTCGGCATGATACGATGTCCGCCACCACATCAAAGGCGGCGCCAACCACGCGAATGGTGCGGTGCAATGGCAACTCGATGCCGCTATAGACGCTGATGCCGTCGAGCGACAGATCGCGCATCCGCGCGTCGCTGACCTCCGACGGCCAATCCATGTACAGCAGCGCCCAATCGGATTTTGTCACGCGCGGCATGCACCGACGCTCGGCGACTCCGTCCTGCGTACTTGGCCGTGGTACTGGCGCGAGCGGTGCGCGACATCGCGTACACCGCGAATCAGCGCGAATATGAGCGGGTGCGCCCAACTGACAGAGTGGACACATGCCGGGCGACGCTGCCCGTCGCGGTGTCCGACCACTTGAACGTACGCGCTGCGCATCGTAAGACCGCCGACGTGCTGAGTCGGACAGTACCGCGTGTGCTTCATTCAGCAGCACCGCGGTGGCATGATCGCCTCCGATGTCCGGATGATGCAGCGCCATGAGCGCCCGGTACGATGCCTTTATGACCTCCGGCGGTGCGTCGCTCTGCACGTGAAGGAGTCGGTAGTGATTGCGGCGATTCGTGGCCATAATTTCGGGAGCGAATGACGAGCACGCCAGTGGGGCGAGAACCGCCGCACGGCATTGTAAGGACGCCGACGGCCCTGCCGGGGAAACACCTTGCCGAGTTCGCGGTGCGTAACCGTGGGTGAGCTGACTACCGCCGATGGTGTTTCGTGGGGTCTCCCGGCGGGCGGATACCCGGCGTTCATTCGTTACGAGGTGACGTGGTAACGCCCTGCTATCCACCGGGCGGGCGCGTCGAGGCGACGTCGGAAAACGATGGCTACGACCAGCACAAGGACGCCAAACGCCAACAATGGCGTCTTCGATGCGGTCGGGATGTAGGCAAGCTCGACGCGGTGACGACCGGCGGGCAGATCGATGGCGAGGAAACTTGGCGATACCATGTACGTTTGCACCTTCGCCCCGTCCACTCGTGCGCGCCAGTTCGGGTGATACGACATCTTGAATGCGAGCGCGCTCGCGCCGGCGCACTCGACCACGACGGCGATGCGTTGACTGCCGACGTTCTCCTCAAGGGTCCGCCCACCGTCGGCACATCGAGGGCGCGGCGTGAACGGGGCTGATAGTCCCGCTGAATCCGGGTAGTCCCACCGAGTCACCTGATGGGCCCCGGGTGCGTCGCTGACAAACCAGTCGGATGCACCCATGTAGAGCTCACGCTGAGTGCGTGCCAAGCGGCGTCCGGTGACTTCGACAAAGTGCGCAATGCCGGTGGTCTCCACACGCCAGACCGCGTACCGGCTGGTGCGCAAGACGGACTGGAAGAAGGGTGGCACGGTGGCCGACGCAGGAGTGATGATGGTCCGCACATTGAACGCGTCATAGAGTCCCGCGTCGCCATCGCGAAAGCGAAGGAGCAGCGCGGAGTTGAGCGCGAGTCCCTGTAACGGCGACCCGATAGATGGCAACCGCGCGGCGTTGACGACATCCGCAACGGTGAGCTTGGGTCCCACCCGCATCAGGTTGGCCCATCCCGTGCGGGGACCCGAAAAGATGCGACCAGGCTGATCAGCAACAGACGCGAGAACCCTTCGCAGTTCGGCATCTGACTCTAGCGCGGTGCGCGTGTCGTCACTCAGTCGTTTGCTGTCACGGTAGGTACGCGCACGCTCGATCACGGCGGGACCAAGCGCCAGACCGAATACCAGCATCATGATGGCCGGATGCCATCGGGCGTTCACCACGCGCAAGCGGGCGATGGCGTCCCAGAGCGCTTCCCCTCCCACGCCAATCATCAGGATACTGAACATTCCGACCGCGCCGATGAAGCGAAAGCTGATAAAACCCGCGTGAGACGGGAGCAAGTCGCCGAGCGGACCGAACGTTGGCCGGCCAAGGTACAGCACCAGCCACACAACGATGCCACACAGGCCCAGCATCCGGGCTGGACCGCGTCGGACCGCCGCCGCGACCATCCCGATGCCCGCCAGGACGGTGAGCACCGGCAACCGCGCATAGTCCAGCAGCGCGCCTTGGGTCGCTGCGAGCAGGGCGCGCGCCTTCTGTTTTGGCGCACCTCCCAACTCTGGAAGATTGTTCAGATACAACCGACTCGACTCCAGGAAGGGCCAGAGCATGTAGGCGGCGATGCAACACGCGATGGTGCCGACAACCAGAAGGCGCGTGGTGCGAAGGATCACGCTGCGCGGCTGCATGCCAACGACGAGGACGAGCACACTCGTCACGACCATCATGTACGCGTACACCAAGTGAGCGAGCGCCAACAGCGCGAGCGCGAGCGCGGTGCGGACATAGCCGCCGCCATCGTTCACGGTCCTCGTCAAACAGGCGAGCGCGACGAAGGAGAGGTGCATGCCCCACAGCTGCGTGTACAGACCCAAGCCGCGCCAGATGTAGCTGTTGTACTCGAATCCAAAGTTCAGATTGGCGGAGAGCAATGATGCGGCGGCGGCGCCCACGCCGGTTGCCACGGCGGAGAATCCCATGCGTCGCATCGACCACGCGACCGTCAACGGAAAGGTGACGAGCAACAGATACTGCACGACATGAAAGATGGTCTCCAGTTCGACGCGCTCCAGGGCCAGCCGGTGAAGCGCGACCACCACGAGATGCGGAAAATTCTGGTAGTACAGGAACTGCGGAAACCCGAGCTCCATCTGCGGAATCCAGAAGTCCAGCGGATTGTTCGCGGCCGCGACAGCATCACTGGCCGCATGAATCATCAACAGATGCAATGCGCTGTCATTTGGACTTGGCGCGTCGGTGCGTAACTCTGGCGTGAGCCAAATGGCGTTAAACAGCACCGGGGCCAGCACGAGGACCCACCACCACCAGGACGTCCATGGATTGGTGACGGCCTGGGCCCGCTCGACCTTGGCGTCCGATGGCCGAGCGGCGGCAGGTGGGCCAGACTTTCGCATGACGATGACGAAGAAGGAGTGCAAACGGCGTGCTGGGATACCAGCGTGGTCGGCTCTCCGACGATAGCTTCCTCCGCGTCGATGCGGCAGCGGTGATTTTGCCAGGGTCGCGACGCCCACCCACGCCACGCGAGGATCCTGCCGGACCGACTTGATGGCCTCATCGATCGACCAGTACCCCGACGCGCCGCCCGCCGAGCGCACCATTCAGCGCCTGGAGCCAGGTGATCGCGTAGCCGTCATCGGTGCGGGACCGGCCGGGTTGACGCTCGCCTACCTCCTGTCGAAGCGAGGCGTTGCGGTCACGGTGCTCGAGGGCACGGACATGGTTGGCGGCATTTCACAGACCGCGCGCTACAAAGGGTATCGATTCGATATCGGAGGACACCGCTTCTTCACGAAGATTGCGCCAGTCCAGCGGTTGTGGGAGGAACTGCTTGGCGACGAGTTCATCGATGTCCCGCGGCTCTCGCGCATTCATTACGACGGGAAGTACTTCAACTACCCATTGAAGCCCATGAATGCCCTGACTGGCCTGGGTCCCATAAACGCGATACGGATACTGGCCAGTTACCTGCACGCCAAGCTGTGGCCGACGCCGGTCGAGGACACATTCGAGCAGTGGGTGACGAATCGGTTTGGCCAACGACTCTACGAAATTTTCTTTCGGACATACACGGAGAAGGTGTGGGGAATTCCCTGCACCGAGATTCGCGCGGAATGGGCCGCGCAGCGTATTCAAGGCTTGTCGCTGGCGCGGGCGTTGCTGAATGCCACCGCGCTCAACCGACGCGATCCCGGAATCAAGTCGCTGATCAACACTTTCAAGTATCCGCGGCTCGGCCCGGGCCAGATGTGGGAGGCGTGTTGTGATCGACTGCTTGCGAACGGTGGCCGAGTGCTCATGCAGCATCATGTACAGCAGGTGGAGCTTACCGACGGACGCGCAACGGCGGTGATCGCGGAGGGGCCAGCAGGACGTGTGCGCATCGAAGCGGAGCATGTCGTGTCGAGCACCGATGTGCGGAGTCTGGTGCGTG
>JANLVM010000966.1:0-3208 GCA_031364015.1 Gemmatimonadaceae bacterium | reverse complement strand
GCAATTGCCTCGATTGACGGTACTGGGCGATTGTTCGCCAATTCGCCTGGCACCGTAACCGTGACGGCAACGAGCGAATCGCAAAGTGGTCTCGCAACATTGACGGTGCAGGCACCGGCGGCGATCATCACGTCAATCGCGCCCGCAACGCTGTCATCTGGCGGTACGGCGACCATCAACGGGTCCGGCTTCGATACCTCGCTCGGCGGCGTGTCGGTCACCATTCGCGGCGCACCGGCGCCGATTGTCACCGTTACCAATACGCAATTGGTTGTCAACGTGCCCTGCGTCGAGTCGGGTGCGGCCGACGTCCGCGTGACGAGTCTCGGCGCCGCGTCGGTCGGTCGAGCGCATCCGGTCGCCACAACACAGCGGACGGTGCCGATCGGACAAGCGCTCATTCTGTCCAGCAGCACCGCATCCGCATGCAACGAGCTGGTCGCCATCGGCGGTCCGGCGCGGTATTTGATCGCGGTATTCAGCGCCGCCACGTCACCGAACACGGTGTCCGCATTCGAACTGGTCGGCAACGCACCTGCCGCTGGCTTCGCGCAACACAGCACGATAGGTGCAGCATCGTCGAACGTCACCGACATTCCCGCGTTCGACGAACCCGTCAGCCGACAGGAGCGACTGCACTTCGCCATGTTGGAGCGCAATCGTCAGGACTATGCGCGATTGATGGCACGCATGCGCGCGCAGCCCGCATCATCGCGTTCCGCGCAACGCATGCGCACGACCGCCGACGTCGCGGTAGGCGACATGCGCAATGTGTTCTTCACCTTCTCCGCCGGATGCAACGACACCACGCGCGTCATTCGTGCCAAGGCTATGCGCGTCGGCACACGCGCAATCATCTGGGAGGACTCGGCGAACGTGTTGCAGTCCAGTGCGGACGCGCCATTAACCGACTTCTACAATCGCCTTGGCCTGATTTTCGATCAGGAGCAGTATGCGTCGGTGCGCCGCTCGTTTGCCGATCCGCTGCTGCGAGATGCGGTCACGGACAACGACGGGAGAATCGCGATGATATTCTCCGAACGCGTCAATGGATCGGGCGCCGCCGCGTTTGTCACGTCATGCGATCAGTTCCCGACATCGATTTCAAGAGGAAGCAACTTCGGTCAGTACTTCTACGGCTCCGTACCGACCACCGCCGGTGCAAACGTCGGCAGTGTCCTCTTTCCCGATGGCTGGTTCTACTTCATGACGCGTACCGTCGTGCACGAGGTAAAGCACATCGCCTCCTTGTCGGCTCGGGTGGCCAATGCGGCACCCGCGTTCGAGCAGTCCTGGCTTGAGGAGGGAACGGCCCGCCACGCCGAAGAAGTGTGGGTGCGGGAATCGATGCACAACGTGCCGTGGCGAGGCAACACGGGCTTCGGACGCGCGTCTAATAATGGGATGTACTGCGACTTTCATCCGTCGGACGCTACGTGCAATGCGGGAGATCCCCTGCGTCGGCCCAGCTACGGCGTGCGTCGACAGTTCAATGAGATTCGCAACAAGCTGCTGGAACCGTGGAATTGGTCGCCGTACGGTAATGCCACTGGGCAGTCGGGCTCTGTCTTCTATCAGACCGCGTGGTCTCTGGTCCGATACGCCGCCGATCGGTACGCAACATCCGATACGTCGTTCCTGCAAGCACTCACCAACGCGACCACAAACGGGGTCACCAATCTGACCAACGTTGCCGGGGTATCGCTGGATCAGCTCATTGGAGGTTGGGGGCTGGCGCTCTTCGCCGATGACTATCCTGGTCTCGTGAATCCCAGCCCCGACATCCAGTTCGCGACGTGGAACTTGCGCGACATCTACGCGTCGTTGAATGCGGCGCCAATGTGGACGACGCGCTGGAACACTCCCTTCCCCATCGCACCCGTTCCGTTGACGAACGGTCCCTTCGTCGCGCAAGTACCTACACTTCGCGGCGGCGCACATGCCTATTTCGAGTTAACGGGGTCGTTCACCCTGCCCCAGTTACTGAGTCTGCGCACCAACGCTACCACCGGCCCAGGCACGAACCTGCGCATGGCGATCACGCGGTTGCAGTAGCGGTGCGCGACGTTCGACGGATCGCGCGTGTGGTCGCGCGCGCTGCCTGTATCTTGCTCGGTGCGATCGCCTGTGCGCAGTCTGAAAGGGCGCCGGCGGCTCAGTCGGCGAGTCGGGACAGTGCGGCGGCGGCGCTCGACACATCGGTGAAAGTCGTCGACAGTGTCGTCGATGACGTCGCGACTTCGGCCAACAGAAAACGATCGCCGACGACAACGACAACGACCACAGCAGTCGCGCCAATCGTGCCGGACACCGCACGCGGCATCATACGCCGCATTGGCGCCGATCCACTGAGTCGGCTGGCCCTATTTCCAACGGCGGCCAGCGGTTTCGCTCCGCTAGCGCTCAGCGGAGCGGTGCAGGCGGAGCTCGCCGCCGCCGAGGGGCTCGAAGTGATGATCACCGGAACGCTTACCTCCGAGCGCGCGATGGATGTCGCGCCCGGCGGTTTCCTCGTGTTCTCTGTGCGCCGCTTCGTGGTACGCGCGGCCGACGGCGTGGAAGCGCACGATGGTGTACTGCGGCGCCTCGGCGGACGCCTGTACCTCGAAACCTCGCCAGGAGAACGCCGCCCTATCGTCCATCTGCCGACCGCCCTGCAAGACCAGGTTGGTGCCCGAATCTTTCTGGTCGGCTCGCTCGAACGCGCCCCGATTGCTTTCGGCGTGCTGCGCCCGCACTAGTGCAGGGTCTCTCGGAGTGTCCCCGCTAGCGCGCTCACAACTTACTTGCGCCCCGCGAACAGCTTCGCATACTGGCCATAGCCGCTTTCTCCAGCTGACTTGCTGGAATGAAACGCAGCGACGCCGAGTTGATGCAGTAGCGTAACCCGGTTGGCTTCGGTCCATCGTCAAAGAGATGGCCCAGATGTGAGTCTGCATGTTTGGAGCGGACTTCTGTGCGCTCGGCGTACAACGAACGATCGACCTTCGTGCGAATATTCTCCGTCGCCAGCGGCCTGGTGAAGCTTGGCCAACCCGTGTCCGTTGCGTCACCGAATACTGCAGCGGTGTCAGCGACTTTTTAAGCGCTGCGTCTGACGGTTTCTTGAAGGTGGTGACATCGAACATGTTCGCAGTCGTTGGCATGGCCGTCACCTTGGATGCCGTTGCCTGCGCGCTCGCTGGCTGCGCACCCAGCACTAGCAGTG
>JANLVM010000946.1:0-3967 GCA_031364015.1 Gemmatimonadaceae bacterium | reverse complement strand
CTCGACCGCTGCGCGCCGGCAGGTACGCGAGCTCGCCGTTGGTCATCGTCATGAGGCCCACGGCATTGCCCTGCTCGGAGGCCAGGTAGGCGAGTGAGGCCGCCACGATGGACGCATAGCGAAACTTCGAAAGGCCCGCGGCGGCGTTTTCCGGATACGCCATGGAGGCGCTGGTGTCGAGCACGAGCATGACCGACACATTGGTCGTCTCGCGAAACTGACGCGTGTACAAGCGGTTGCTGCGCGCGTACACTTTCCAGTCCAGATACTTGAGATCGTCGCCGGCGCGATACGGACGGTGTTGCTGGAAATCGGCGCCGTATCCATGAAAGGGACTTCGATGTCCGCCTGCGCGCAGACCCTCGACGACCACGCGGGCGGCAAGTTCAAGGTCATCGATGGCCGCGACGACGGCCGGGGAGAGCACAGTCATTCGCGCTACGGTCTCGGTACCTACGGGCGAACCGCAGCGAGCAATGTGCCAATCACCTGATCGGCCGCGATGCCATCGGCTTCGGCGCGGAAGTTGACGAGCAATCGGTGGCGCAGCACTGGAAGCGCGACACGCGTCACGTCATCGAGCGAGGGGACAGTGCGCCCATCAAGCAACGCGGAAGCCTTGGCGCCGAGTAGAAGCGCTTGTCCCGCGCGCGGACCGACGCCCCATCGGACCCACTGCTTCACGTCAGGCGGACACGTCGCGTCGTCGGGGCGTGTGGCACGAATGAGACGCAGCGCAAAATCCACAACGTTGGTGGCGGCGGGCAGTTCGCGCACCAGATGTCGCGCGGCTTCAAGCTCCTGGCCGGTCGCCACCTGTGACACGGTGCGTTCGGCGCCAGTGGTGGTATCGGCGAGAATGCGTCGTTCATCGTCGGCGTCGGGATAGTCGATCACCACGTTGAACATAAAGCGATCAAGCTGTGCTTCAGGCAGCGGGTGCGTGCCTTCCTGTTCGATCGGATTCTCGGTGGCCAAGACAAACAGCGGTCGTTCCAGCGGGTAGCGCACGCCGCCGACGGTGACCTGATACTCCTGCATCGCCTCGAGCAGCGCCGACTGCGTGCGCGGCGGCGTACGATTGATTTCGTCGGCGAGAATAATGTTGGCGAACACTGGCCCCGGAATGAAGCGCACATGTCGTTTGCCGGTCGCCACATCCTCCTCGATCACCTCCGTTCCGAGAATATCGGACGGCATGAGGTCGGGGGTGAACTGGATGCGATTGAACTTGAGGTGTACCGCATCGGCGAGGGTCTTGATGAGCAGCGTCTTGGCGAGACCCGGAACACCGCGCAGCAAACAGTGGCCGCCGGCGAGCAAGCAGATGAGCACTTCCTTCCGCACCTGCCGTTGTCCGATGATGACGCGCCCGATCTCAGCATCCAGTCGAGTGGCAAGCGCAACCGCGTTGTCGAAGGACAGTGCGAGGTGTTCCATCAGCTACCTGGCTCCTGGCCTGGCGGGGGTAATGACGATATTGCGATACGCGACGGGACCGTGGTCGCCCTGCAGAAAAATCGGCCCCGGCATTCCCTCGTCGCTGTCCAATGCGCCACCGGTGATTCCGGGGATGGTCTGGTCGGCGATGATCGTCCGGCCGTTCAGCACAACCGTGACGCGCCGTCCGATGAGCGTGATGTCGAATGACTGCCATGCGTCGGGCCCCCTGGAGGCGTTCTCGTTCGGAACCAGGAAGCCGTATATGCCGCCAAGATGTACCGACTGCGGTTCGACATCGCCGTTGTCTTCCACCTGCACTTCGTAGCGACCGCGCAGATAGACGCCACTATTGCCACCCTTGGGATACTTGAACTCGATGTGCAGCTTGAAGTCGGTGAATGTCTCCGTCGTAATCAGGTTCGCACCGCCGTTGGTGTTCTGCAGCACGCCGTCAATAGCCTTCCACTGGTTGGTGCCGTTACTGGGCTTCCATCCGGTAAGGTTTTCTCCGTTGAAGAGCGTGATCGGAGCGCCCCACGAAACCGATCCGGTGCGTCGCAAGAGTGGCGCGCGCTTTCCCATGAAGCGCTGCTTCTCGCCGCTTGAGGTTGTCACCGTGCCGTTAAGCAGATCACCCTCCAGCGTGGCCTCGAATTTCAGATCGGCCGTGTCGCGGTCCCACTGTGGTGGTATCGCAAATCGCATCGTGCCGTTCGCATAGTCCACTCGCGCAATGGGTCGGGCGCTGCCGCCGCCAGCCACGAATCGTCCGACCAGTGTTCGATTGCCCGACAACGTCACCTCGACCCATGACGGGTACGGACCGTTGGTCCCCTGAACCGTCAGGTCCCATCGTCCGATGATGGGTGCTGTTGCCTGTGCCCCGGCGGTACTGGCCACCGCGCCTATGAGTAGCGAAACAGCGGCGAGCGCGCGGAACTGGTAGAGATGGCGCATAAAGTAGACTCGGCGAGAAGAGACGTGTGCGGTCGATGAAGCAACGCTACGCGGTGGCTGTGCGTTGGAATAGGCGTTGCACGACCGATTTTTACGGTTTACCCAGAGACTGATTCATGCTCAAGTTCGCAGCCTTAGCCGCCCTTGTCAGCAGCACGCTGACGGCGATGTCTATTCCAAACACCCCGGCGCGACCGCAGGCGACCGTCCGGTATGTCGCCGAAGGGGAGGGAAACGTGGCGCGCTATTGCATTCGTGAGCGGCTCGTCGGCAAGGAGCTCGACAACGACGCCATAGGGGAGACCCGCAAGGTTACCGGAACCATTGTGCTCGACAAGTCGGGTAAGATCGTACCTGGCGAGTCGGGGTTTACGGTGGACATGGCGTCGCTCGGCAGCGATCAAGCGCGCCGTGACGGCTATGTGCAGCGCCGAATCCTGATGACGGACTCGTTTCCAGCGACGTCGTTTAAGGTGACCGATGTGAAGGGACTGCCGAGCAGGCTGCCGGCGAGCGGGACGACGCAGTTTCAGTTGATCGGCGACCTCACGGTCAAGGGTGTGACTCGGCCGACAACTTGGACTGTCAAAGCGACCGTTACGGGCGACCGTCTCACGGGGACAGCAGCGACGCGATTCACGTTCGCGGAGTTCCAGTTACCCCAGCCCAGAGTCCCTATCTTGCTGTCCGTTGTGGACACGATCGCCCTGGAGTACGACTTCGCGATGACGAGGAAAGCGCCGTAAACAAGTGCCTTGGCCGGCGCCTCTGGAAACGGATAGTTTTGGAGTGTGTCCGCAATTTTCGAGTTCGCACCGCCCGCAGCCACGCCTTCCTCCTCCCAGCGAAGCGCGATTGAGGCCGACCCCCGCGCTCTGCTCGTCCTGGCCGGACCCGGCGCTGGCAAGACCTACTGTCTCACCGAGCGTATTCGCTTTCTGATCGAGCAGCACAGATTCGATCCGGCGCGGATCTGTGCCTTCACGTTTACGAATAAGGCTGCCGGAGAGATTGCACAGCGGCTGGTCGCGAGGTTGGGGCCCGCCGCCGCGCAGATCACGCGTGGCACGCTGCACGCCTTTTGCGCCGACCTGCTTCGCGCCTCCGGCACGCACATTGGTCTCGAGCCCGGCTTCGGTATCGCCGACGAGGAGTACCAGCTCAGCGCGCTCCGACGCATAGAGGGTCCGCGCAAATGGCATCGGAGCACGTTGAACACGTTCTCCGCGCATCGCTTTCGCGGTGACACCATGCGTCCGAACGACCGGGAGCTGTTCGAGCGTTACGAGCGATTCCTGCGCGAACGGAATCTTGTGGACTTCGATACACTGGTGATCAAGGCCGCTGAGTTGTTGGAGCACTCGGATGCCGCTGCGGCGATTCGTGCTCGCTGGGATGTGGTACTGGTCGATGAGTTCCAGGACTTGAACCCCGTACAGTATCGCGTGGTGCGCGCGCTCGCGCGCGACAATCGCCATGTGTTCGCGGTTGGTGACGACGATCAGTCGATTTACTCCTGGGCCGGCGCAGACCCCAAAGTATTCATCACGTTCGTGAACGATTTTGG
>JANLVM010000925.1:0-1981 GCA_031364015.1 Gemmatimonadaceae bacterium | reverse complement strand
AGTTCACGGATGGAATACAGCCGGAAGCCGAACCATGATACCGGCGAAAGTCGCATCACTCCGAACGGTTGCACTCCAAGTACGAATCGTCCCGCTGGCTTCAATACGCGTCGAATCTCTCGCAGAGCGGCCTGCGGGTTGGGCCAGAAGTAGATCGTGTTGATCGAAAGCACCGCGTCCTGCGAGGCGTCCATCAGCGGCATGGCGGTGACATCGGCTCTGTGGAGGTCGACCTGATCTCCCCATCGGACTCTCCCGGCATCGATCATGGCGTCTGAGATTTCAACGCCCGTCGGCCGCGCTGGCGCAACTCGGACGCGAAGTTGATCGATGGCGTAACCGCCGCCAAAGCCGACATCCACCACCGCTTCACCAGATGCTGCCTGCAGCGCGTGGAGTGCGGCATCAAGAAGCTTCTTGTTGCCGTCGTTCATCGCTCGTGCCATTACCCGCCGGCCCACCCAACCCCGCGGCCTTGCTAACTGTCTGGACAGTCCGTAACAGAGCATCGCGAAGAGTAGCAGGGGTAGCAGAAACAGCATTTCGTCTCCCTATTCGAGCGACTTACAAGTCGAGTAGATCGGGCAAGCTCTCCGTATCGGCCTAACGAAGCTTCGTGGTGACAACGAGGAGTGTGGGCGGATTTATGTAGATGTGTGATTCCACCACCAGATGGAAATTGGCGGCGCTACCCTTCGAGATACCCCGCGTGTGTACGTCGATAGTCTGCGAGATCGGAGGACGCGCAGGATCCACCTCTGTGAAGGGGGACTGACTTTGTCGCTCTCGCCGCGCGAGACCGACGGCAGGAGACGTGCCCACTACTGAGCGGAGCCGAGATAGAGCAGGAGATTGGGCGTTTTACGCTTCCTACTGTTGAGCGTTATGACGCCGCTCGTGGCCTGTCCCACCAGGAAGCTTCCCACAGTGGCTGGAGTGGCCGAGGGATTGGAGGAGAGATATCGTGCTGCGGCGCCCGCCGTATGTGGTGATGCCATCGACGTGCCGCTGATCGTATTGGTTCCACCATTCAGCCACGTTGACTTAATTCCTACGCCGGGAGCGAGGATGTCCACGCACGTTCCATAGTTCGAGAAAGAGGCCTCGCGGTCGGCGCTGGTGGTTGCACCAACCGTGATCGCTAACGGCGTGCTGGCAGGACTGAAATTGCACGCATTCGCCGGCTGGCCCAAGAAGTTGCCATTGCCTGCCGCAACCGCATACGTCACGCCGTCGTTGATGGAATTGGTGACCGCATTGTTAAGCGCCTGACTGAAACCGCCGCCGAGGCTCATGTTGGCAACGGCCGGTGCGCCTGCAGCGTGATCGGCCGTTACGGCATCCACGCCGGCGATCACACCGGCATTGCTTCCGCTGCCCGAGCAATCGAGTACCCGCTCGGCTTTCAGTGTTACGCCCTTGGCGACGCCCCAGGTGTTGCCACCAACGGTTCCCGCCACGTGCGTTCCGTGTCCGTGGCAGTCAATACCGTTTTGACCGTCACCGATCTGGTCGCCGAGAACCGATGCCCGGCCGCCGAAATCAGGATGTGCAATGTCGATGCCGGTATCGATGATGTAGACCGTGACACCCGCACCGGTACTGGTATAGTTGTAAGTGGTGGAGAGCGGCAGAAAGCGCTGGTCAATGCGATCGATTCCCCACGTCGCGCCGGCTTGTGTGGCGTTGGCGGTGACTATTTGGTCTTGTTCGACGAAGTCCACGGCAGGGTCGCCACGCAGCCTGGCGGCGGCGGCGGCGTTCATTCGACCTGAAAATCCCTTCAGCGCCACACGATACGAATGCTTGAGGACGGCTCCCTCCTGCGTGGCAAGACGGCGGGCGAGACCCGGCGCATCTGCGACATTCGCCTTGAAGACAACGATGTACTCGTCGGGGATCAAGACTGCATCCTGCGCGTTGTCCGCTACGCTGAAAGCGGGACTGGCCATTTCCGCTGGAGCGGTTGTACTGGTGTCGG
>JANLVM010000919.1:0-13583 GCA_031364015.1 Gemmatimonadaceae bacterium | reverse complement strand
GACGCACGGTTGCGAGCCGCCAAGACGCGGGGGCGCCGTTGACTCCATGATCGTGGTCGATACGAATGTCATCGCATATCTCCTGATCCCCGGGCAACACACTGCGGCGGCCCGCGGTACGCTGGCGCGCGACGCGGAATGGGCGGCGCCTCTGTTATGGCGGAGTGAGTTGCGAAACGTGCTCGCGCTCTATCTGCGCAAAGGGGAGCTGTCGCTCCGACAGGCCACCACCCTGCAAGACACGGCCGAGGAGCTCCTGCTCGGGCGTGAACATCACGTCGCCTCGCATGCCGTGCTAGCGCTCGCCAAGGCATCCGGACGGTCGGCTTACGACTGCGAATTCATTGTCACCGCACGTCACTTGAACGTGAGGCTCGTGACGTCCGATCGGTCACTGCTGGTCAGCTTTCCCGACGATGTCGTCGCCCTGACGGCATTCGGCGCCGACGGGACCGACGCCTAGCGCCAGCGCAATTTCTCTCGTTGTCGGTTCGTACAAGGCTGGCTTGCACGGTAGTTTTTATCGTGCTGGACGTCGACGTCCCGTAGCTGAACCGGCACCAGGAATCACCCATGGAACGCAAGACCGCTCACGACTTCGATCAGGATCTCCTCATCCTGTTCGACGCCTACGTCCACGGCGGTATCGATCGCCGCACCTTTCTCGACCGGGCGTCCAAGTACGCCGTCGCTGGCGTCACGGCGGTGATGCTGCTCGAGCAACTCAGTCCCAAGTTCCTCGAGGCGCAGGTCGTCAAGCCCGGGGACGAACGCATCCAGCAGCAGTATCTCGAGTACGCGTCACCAAACGGCTACGGCACTATGCGCGGCTACTTCGCGCGCCCGGCCGGTGCAACCGGTCGCGCACCAGGGATTCTGGTGATCCACGAGAATCGCGGGCTCAATCCGCATATCGAAGACATTGCCAGACGTCTCGCCGTTGACGGATTCGTGGCGTTCGCACCCGATGCCCTCTTTCCGTTGGGTGGATACCCGGGCGACGAAGACAAGGCGCGCGAGCAGTTCGGAAAACTCGAGCAGCCCAAGTCGCGCGAAGATTTTGTCGCCGCAGCAGCGTTCCTCAAAGCGCGACCGGAGTGCACTGGCAAGATTGGCGCGGTCGGGTTCTGCTATGGCGGCGGCATGGTCAACTATCTGGCCACGCGACTCGGCACCGATCTCTCGGCGGGAGTTTCCTTCTACGGTTCGTCACCGGACCCGGCAGACGTCCCAAAGATCCGCGCGCCGCTGATGGTGCAATCGGCCGAGACGGACGCGCGCATCAACGCGAGTTGGCCGGCGTTCGAGGAGGCGCTCAAGGCAGCCAAGGTGACGTACGAACGACACCTGTATTCGGGCACTCAGCACGGATTCAATAACGATACGACGCCACGTTACGACGCGGCAGCCGCGAAGCTGGCGTGGGAGCGTACGGTCGCGTTTTTCAGACAGAACGTTCGCTGATCGGGCACAGGAACATCTTGCAGAAGGACGGCGACTTCACATCATGATAACGTTTCGATTCCTCGCACTGCTCGGCTGAGCTCCATCCTGATTACATCGCCGGCTGGACACGTGCTGATCGATGGCGGACTACCGGAGTCGGCGCCGCGAGTCTTGCAGAACATCACCGCACTCGGCTTTCGCGTACAGGACGTGAAACTGATCCTGAACTCGCACGACCACTACGATCACGCTGGCGGTATCGCGGAACTGGCGCGTGCGACGGGGGCCACGGTTGCGGCGAGTCCGCTGCATATTCCCTCGGGATTCCAACCGCCATCAGGAGAAGCACGTGTTCCGTCACCTTGTCGTTCTCGCTTCCCTTGCGCTCGTCACGTTGTCGCTGGCTGCTGCGACGTCTCCGCTCGCCGCACAGCCGCGCACGCGTCCCAACATCGTGCTCATCTTCCCCGACAACCTCGGCTGGGGCGAAGTGGGCGCGTACAGCAGTGTGCGCGGTGTCCCCACGCCCAACATCGATAGCATCGCCGCGCAAGGCATTCGGCTGGACAACTTCAATGTCGAGTTCTCATGCACCGTGTCGCGCGCAGCGCTGCTCACGGGTCGGTATGCCATTCGCTCGGGTGCAGCGCAGAACACCGGCATCACGCTGTGGGAGGTGACGCTCGCCGAGTCGCTCAAGTCGGCGGGCTATGCCACGGCCCTGTACGGCAAGTGGCACCTGGGCGGTACAAACTGGATACAGAATCGCACGCCGATTGATCAAGGCTTCGACGATTGGTATGGCATCCCCAATACCAGCAACGAAGCGCAGTGGGTTTCGGCGCCGGAGCTCAAGACCAACCCGACGGACACCTCATTCATCTGGGAGCAACGCCTCGGCGGCGCGCCCACCAAGGTCAAAGTGTTTGACCTCGACACTCGGCGTACCGTCGATCGCGAAGCGACACACAAGAGTGTGGCGTTCATTGAGCGCAATGCGAAAGCGCAGAAGCCGTTCTTTCTGTATTTCCCCATGACCCAGATTCACTTTCCGACGCTGACGCATCCGGACTTCATGGGGAAGACCGGCGCCGGTGACATCGGGGACGCGATGATGGACGTCGACCACAACGTGGGGCTCGTGCTCGACGCGCTCAAGCGCATGCGCCTCGAACGCAACACGCTCGTGATGTGGTGCACCGATAACGGCCCCGAAGGACGGCGGCCGTGGCGCGGATCGTCCGGTCCGTGGCGCGGCTTCTACAACTCCGTCATGGAAGGCGGCATTCGCACGCCGTGCGTGATGCGTTGGGTAGGCACGATTCCGCGCGGACAGAAATCGAACGCGGTATTCCACGAGCTCGACATTTTCCCGACGGTTGCGGCCGCGGCTGGTATCGCGATGCCCACAGATCGGCCGATCGATGGTGTCAATCAACTGGCGTTCTTGCAGCGCAAGCAGGCCACGCCGCCACGCACGAGTGTGCTGTTCTTTACCGGTTCATCAGTACGGGCGGTGAAATTTCAGGACTGGAAGTTTCACTACGCCTTCCAGCCCGAGCCGCGGGTCACCGAGCCGCCGCTCATGCGTCTCTTCAACCTGCGCGCAGACCCGAAGGAAGAAACCGATATCAAAGACGCCAACCCGTGGGCGCTCAGTCTGTTTGACGGGCTCATCGCGAATTTCAACAAGACGGTGGAGCAGTTCCCAAACGTGCCGACGGGCGCGCGCGATCCCTACGTAGCGCCGAAACCCGCGAAGCCTTGAGTAGCGGAGCTAACGGCGCGTGTACGTCGTGATGACGGTATTGACGGCGCCGTTTGCGCCGAGTCGACGTGATTGGATCGTGAGGCGACCAGTAGCGTCCAACGCGAGCGTCTGCCGCACTTCCAACGCCCCTGGTGCTGGGTTTACACCGGCAGGCGCAGTGAACGTGGTGGTGATGACCAGCGCTGAATCCTGCCACGCAACGATGGAGCGGCTCGGTGGCGCGCCACTCATCACCACAGCATTCCGCGACTCCGTCCCATCGAGCGCGTAGGCGAAGTGTACCTTGGGCTGCAGATCGTACGCGGTGAACGCATCGAACGTGACGTTAAGTCGGGCGGGCGTCTGCACAATGGTGAGCGGGGACCCCCACCCAATACCCATGTCACCCTTCGCGAAGGCAGCATCGCCGGTCGTCGCCACTCTGCGCGCAGCGGTTGAATCCGGTCGCAGTACCCACGTGCCACTCAGGTCGGGACGTTGTGCGTACGCGGGGGCAGCGACGCTAACCGCGATGGCAAGCGAGAGGGTAACGGCGAGTGTGCGAATCATCATCTGCGAACGATGAATCGCGCCATGAACGCGGTCAAGCTTGTCGCCGATTCAGGGTCGATGAGCCGTTTTGTGCGCATTCCTCGCATGGAGCGGTATGACCAAATTATTCGACATCTCCAATGCGATCCGCAGGCCCGTCAACGGCTTGTGCCCGTTGTCCATGCGGCAAATACAGCGGGTCGTTCCCACAAGGCCATGGACGCCGCCGCGTTGGCGAAGCCAACCACTTTCCTGTCGGCGACCACGCTCCGTGCCGAGGTAACCGCCGATGACTTTGTGCAACCGGGCAGCACGCCAGTGACCGTTACCAACCGGTAGATGACAAACTCTAGTCGCGCGGCTTGACAATCCGATACATCACCACCCGCAGCACGTTGTCCGCATCGCGCAGTTGGCCGAGCACGTAGTCGCTTCCCACTTCTGCCGGTGTGAACCTCTCCGGCATGCGCACCTCACCGAGCCAGCGGCCACTCGCGTCGAAGACGCTCCACGTGCTGCGCCCCGCCGTGACACTGGAGAGGCACGCGCAGCGAGCCGCGTCGGTAAGATCGGGATCTCGTAGCCATAGGTCGCCGCTTGGCGAGGCCAGAAAGTCGACGAATGCGGGGAGGACATCGGGATGCGGCGCATTGCCTCGGGCCAATCGATCGCGCTCGCGCAGCGAGCCCTTGTCGGTGCTCCAGAGCGTCATCCACGCGTCGACGTAGGCGTCCCATTCGGGCGCTGTGAGTGGCTTCGCTGTCCACGCGCGGCGGACAATACGCTTCAACGTCCACGTCGCATCGTATTCGCGGATGGCATACTGATCACCAAATGCGAGGTAGACGTGGTTCGCGGCGGACGCTTCCATCAGCTCGGGCCCGAACGTCAGCAGCGTTGGAGGGCCGACGCTTGCGGCAAATGCTGCGGCCGGCACGCGCTCCAACGGACGCTCGACCGCGCCGGATGCGTTGACCAAAAGCAGCGTCGATGAATCCACCCATCGCGCCGCGACGCGCGCGGCTCGTCGGCCTTGCGGAAAATCTCCCACGACGGCCGAACCGTTGGGAAATCGTCCGAGCACGGCCACGAGCGGCACGGGCACGAGGTCGGGTGCAAACGGCCCATAGCGCACCTGACGCACGAATTGCCCGTCCGGCGCAATGATCGACGTGTAGCGCAGGGACTCAACCGCCAGCGAATCGTCCGGCAACCGCGTCATGATGCCGATGTCGCTGAATTCGCCTGGCCCCTGTCCCTTTCGACCAACCGTGCGCACGTACCGACCCGTCGAGTCGAAGATCCGCAGGTGCACATCGGCACGCTCGGCCACCACTACACTCCCGTCGCTGAGTCGTGTTGCCGCAGCAATTCGGGAGAACACGTACGCCGGTCCATCGCGTGGGCCGATGCTGAGGACAGGTGATGCCGCCAGTGTCCACACTTTTCCCGGTGTCCACAGAGGACGGAAACTCTCGACGATGCGAATTCCCGCGCTGTCGCGAGTCATCGATGCCGAAGGTTGTGCCGACGCGCGCATGACGGCGAGGAAGGATACCAGCACCGCCGCACCGCGCTGGTAATGTCGCTGCCGATGCATCACGTAATTTACGCTCGTTGCGATTCGCTACGGCACCCGCTCCTGCGCCTCCTCATCTGAGTGGCTCGTGCGAAAGAGGGCGACAGCAAGTGCGCGGGATGGTGATGCCTGTGACACGGTGCTGCCGACAGCGGCAGTTACTTGGCGGTGCTTGCCTGGGCGACGGCGGTGGCGAGTGAGGAGTACGCGTCGGCGGACATCTGCAGGAACGGCGTGGCGATGTAGGCGATCTTGCCGGTAGGGTCGATGACGTATAGGTGACGTTGGTGGCCGCGACCCGCCCCTCTGCTGGCGCCAAACGCGGTGCCGACGGCGCCGTCAACGTCAGAGCCAAAACGGAACGGGAACTTGGCGTCGCTGGCCCAAGAGATGAGTGCGGTGTCCGGATCGGTGCTGACGCCAATCAGCGACACCTTCTTGCCGCCCATGAACATCTGCGCGTATTGGTCGCGATACGCTTCCATCTGTGTGGTGCAGCCACTGGTACGGGCCTTGGGGAAGAACGCCAGCACGACAGTCTCGCCGCGGTGTTCGGAGAGCTTGAACTTCTTCGATTCGACGCCCGCGGAGGTGACCGTCGTAACCGTGAAGTCAGGCGCCATATCACCGACCTTGAGCGCGTTGGCAGCAGGTGCGGCTTGCGCGCCCGCCGAAGCAAATGCGATGACGGACAGCGTGGCCAACGAGACGGCGGCAAAGGACTTTTGCACGGTACGTGTAAAAACGGACATGAACGGCTCCTCAAAGATACGGGTAGTGAATCGCAGCGGTCGACAGCGGAGTGGTGCTCGGTCGCTACCGATCGCTACCATAGAACGATAACGCCCCCCGAACCGTTGCGCCGCTGTCGCTGGGTCTGGACAGCAGGGTGACTATGCAGGAGGACAGCGCCTGATGGGGACAGGGCGTACTCGTTGCTACACTGAGAGATAGCGAATGGCACGGCCTATGCTTGTGTATCGGGCTGGCGGGCCATACATAGGGGCGCCACGCACAAGTGCCTTGCACTGACGCCAAGGCCAATTCGGAGGACTCATGACACTCATTCGTTCGAGACTCGCACTGGTAGCACTTCCTGTCGGCCTGCTCACACTGTCCGCGTGTGATCGCCGAGACCCACCGGCTGATGAATTGCTACGCGCCGACCTGGCCGCGGCCGCGCAGGCTCCTTCGATGCGGCAACAGTTTGTGAGCCCGCAGGAGTTGGGTTATCCGACTGGCTACGCTCCACAGTACGGTGTGCCGCCGCAGTATCCGTATCCGGCGCAGACGGTGTACGCGCCCGCTCCGGCGCCGCGTGTCGTCTATCGTGATGCGCCGACGCGCGTGGTGTATCGGACGCGTCCGGCAACGCAGTCGGCTGGTACGTCTGTCGGCTCGGGCTCCGGTGAAGTGGATGGCGATGGTGCAGGTACCGCAGCGCCGGCGACTGAACGCAATACCACGCGTGGTGCGGTGATTGGTGCCGCGACTGGCACCGCCGTCGGAATTCTCACGTCGCGCGACAAGGTGAAGGGTGGCGCCGTCGGTGCGGTGGCCGGTGCCGTGCTTGGCGGCGTCGTCGGTTCGCAGATTTACACGAAGCCGCGCCGGAAGTAATCGGCTTCGTGCAGTCGGAGCCTGCCTGACTCGGGGCGCGAACACGCGCAATGCGTTGGGCAGACTCCGAATGCGGATGGTGCGACTGCTGGCGTGATGCGGTTCGCCGTCCGCCTGGAATTGCAAACGATCTGCCGAGTGAAGTGTGAACTCGGCCGCGCGCGCGGTGTGCACTGACGGTTGATTCATGTGTGCATCGCGCAAGGCGCGCGCGAAGAGATGTGCGCGAGTCGTTGCGGGCACGTCGGCGATGCCGACGACGTCGAGTAGCCCATTGGCCAGTTCGGCGTGCGGTGCGATGATACGGAACGCGCCGCCGATGTAGTGACCGTTGGCGAAGACAACCGTGAGCCACTTCTGGGCTTTCGTGTTGGCTAGGGGCATCAACACTGGCCGAGAAGCTGCGGTAGCGGAAGAGCTGCTGGAGTGCGGTGACGACGTAGAGCGTGGTGGCGCGAAACATGCGCGAGCGCCGGGATGGGCGAATGGTGTCGCCGACGCTGAGGCCGCGGCGGAAATCGCCGAAGAGGTGTACTCGCTTCGCCAGCCTCATGGCCTCACGCAGCTCGGCTTGGCAACGCTTATTGGATCGTCGCAGTCCGCGGTAGCGCGCATGGAGGATGGAGCGTATTGCGGGCATTCCATCGCCGGGTTGCGGCGAATGGCGGAGGCGGTGGGCGAGCAGGTGAGCTTCAAGTTCATTGCCGCTGCACCGCCGCCGAAGAACGCGGCCGCGCCGAGGAAGAGCCTCGGGAAGAAAAGGCGCGCCTACTCCCCAGCCCGTAACACACTGAACTCCTGGTACCGCGCGATCGGCAACGGCACCTCCAGCCTCCAACGAATGTTCATCGGCCGGTCGCCGCTGATATCCTCGGCACTCTCAATCCGCACCGGCCCACAGGCTACGTAGGCCGAGTCTTTGTTCGGGCGCACGAACAGCTGAAAGCGCCAGCCATTGGTCAAGCTTTCGAGATACCGCTTGCCCGCCCTAGTGTCCGGACCGGCACTGTTCTGCGTTTGCCAATGAAAGTGCGTCGGACTCTCGGCGTAGTCGTGATACGCAATGCGATCGTGGTAGCCGTCGCTCTTGTCCAGCGTGACGAACAGCAACTCGGTCTTTCGGTCGGGCATCGGCAGCACACCGGCCCGGAATGGCGTGCGACGTTCGGCCGTCAGCCATCCGACCGCCGTCAGGATCTCGCGAATCTGGTAGCTGCTGTGCAGTGACAACGGCAACTCGTCCATGCCCGGTATCGGCACCGACGACACCCGACTGCGCGATTCCAGAATGCTCGCAAGTTCTGCCAGCTCCTGCAGGACATGGGGCTCGCCCGCTAGTTCAGGCACGAACGCCGCATGTGACTGCACCGCCGAAGGCGACATCTGATAGGTCAGCATCTGCGCCCGCAACGCCTCGTGTTGAGACGTCGGCTGGTACAACGCGCCACGCTCGGCAACGCGACGCATCACACTCAGCTGCTGCGGATCGTTCACGTGCAGCAGGTAACGCATGTTGCGCGACAGCGTCGCTTCGCGTTCGGTGTCATCGCGCGCGTCCAGCAGTCCCGCCTCGCGACGCAGCGTCGTCCATCCACTGGGCTTCGCATCGCGGTACACCTCGTCCAGCGCGACCTGCTGCTCGTGCAGGAACGTCGCGAGTGTTGGTCGGCGATTCCCGGACAGCGACGCGTGCGCAAGCAGCTCGGTCTTGAGCCGTCGCCAGCTTTGCTGCACCATCGCACGCAAGCTGGTCAACACCTGCTCACGCGCCTGCGACTCCAGGTGGATATAGCAGCCGCTGGGCAGTGTGCTGAACCCTTCCTCAACCGACCGCAGCAGCTCGCGTTTGCTTAAGCCCGTGATAGATGACAACAGGTGGTCGAACCGAAACTCGGCGCGATGCTGCCCGACAAAGTCCAGTACCAGGCAACTGTGTTTGCCCGGCGACAATCGCAGCCCGCGCCCCAACTGCTGTTGAAACAACAGCGGACTCTGCGTGGGCCGCAGGAACAGCAACGTGTCTACATCGGGCAGGTCGACGCCTTCGTTGTACAGGTCGACCGTGACAATCGCGCAGATCTCGCCCGTGGCCAGCTTCTGTGGCGCCTTGCGGCGCTCGTCGTCGGTACTGTCGCCCGTGAGACACAGCGTGCGCAGACCTGCGGCCTCGAACTGCTGCTGCATGAATCGCGCGTGGGCAACATTCACACAGAACACCAGTGTCTTTGTGCCACTGGCATCACCGGTCAGTCGATGCCATTCACTGATGACCATTCGCGCGCGGACCTGATTGCCCGTCACCAGCCGATCGATCGCCTCCGTTTCGCCGGGGCGATTCCATGGCACGTCACTGAAGTCAGTGTCGTCGTTGCAGCCGAAGTACTCGAACGGAGCCAGCAACTGCAGATCCAGCGCGTGCCACAGTCGCAGCTCGGCGGCGGGTGAACCGTCGGGGCGCGATGTGAAGTACGGCTGCAGCGGCTGACCATCGGTGCGTTCTGGGGTTGCGGTGAGTCCCAACAACACGGCCGGTTGCACCGCGCGGGCAAACGTATCGAACTGCGGCGCGGCGATGCGATGACATTCGTCGATCACGACGGTATGCCAGTAGTCGGCACCAAGTTGCTCCACGAGCCGCCGACTGGTGATGCTCTGGATTGTGGCAAAGAGATGATCGTGTTGATCGGGTTCGCGCCCGCCGCCCAGCAACGCACCGAAGCTGTAGTCGCGCAGTACACCACGATACGTGTTCATCGCCTGTTGCAGGATCTCTTCGCGATGAGCGACGTACAGCAAGCGGGGCCGTGAACCGTGCTGCTGATTCACAGTGCGCTTGTAGTCCAGCGCGGCCATGACCGTCTTGCCGGTGCCGGTTGCGGCAACCAACAGGTTGCGATGGCGCCCATGTTCACGCTCGGCGGTCAGTTGCTCCAGGATGTCCTGCTGATATCGCTTGGCCGTGATGTCGAAGTAGGTGGGCGCCGATTCATCACGCGCGACGCCACTCTCGCGAGCAAGTGCCAGGCGCAGCGCGTGTCGGCTGGATTCACTACTCGGGTCGTAGTCCTGAAATTCGTCGTCGGCCCAGAGAGTGTCGAAGTGGGCCTTCGCACGTGTGAATAGCGCAGCCTGACCATGCTGCGTGAACTTGACCGTCCATTCCAGCCCACCCATCAACGCGGCGCCGGAAAAGTTGGCGCTGCCCACATACGCCGAGCCGAATCCGCTGCGTCGGTGAAAGATCCAGGCCTTGGCGTGCAGCCGAGTACGACGCCCGTCCAGCGACACTTTCACCGAGCATCCATTCAATGCGGCCAGTTCATCGAGTGCCTTCTGTTCGGTGGCGCCCGTGTACGTTGTGGTGAGCACCCGAATGCGCGTGCGGCCAGTCCCGTGTGCGTCACCGGCGGTGGCTGAGTGGAGCACGTCGATCAGGCGACGGACGCCGGCGACCGTGATGAAGCTGACGAGGATGTCGAGCTGATCACACGCGGCCGCCTCGGTGCGCAGTTCGTGCAACAGCGACGGCGACGACTTGGCCGCGGTGAACAGCCACGGATCGGCAAGACCGGTGGTTGGCAGTGCCGGCGCCGCGGTGCCCGTGGCATGTACGGCACGCAACCGTCGAGGCGGCGATGGCAGCGCAGACTCGACTCGTTCCGTGTCGCGTGTGAGTCGTGCACGAAGGTCCTGTAGGAGCGCGTTGACGATTGCGAGCTGCTGTGTGTGTCCCGCAGAGTCGCCCTCGGCGTCTTCGAGTACGCGGGAGAGCGATTGCGCGATGAGATCGGCCAGCAGCGGTGTCGCGTCGGAGCTTGAGAGCGCTTCCAGTACGGCTTCGCTGTCCGACAACTGATCCAGTCGGCGGGCGAGTGAGTCGGTGACCAGTTGATCGTAGAGGCCGCGGTGCAGAGTCATTTCAATGTTACGGGGCGGAGCGCGCCCGGATTGGCGATCAGGAATTCGACGAACTGGCGGTCACTGGGGGCCAGCGGTAGGGCGGTCAGTTCATGCTGAGTGCCCCAAACGTGTGCGATGTGTTCGAGGCATTGCGGTTCGCCGATGATGTCGACGGGGAGGAAGGCGATGTGGAATGCCGAGCCCGGGTCGGTGACGGCGAACAGTTCGGAAGCGACCGCTGTGACTGTGACACCGAGTTCCTCGGCCAGTTCGCGCGCGGCGGCGTCGGCGTCGGATTCACCAGCTTCGACCTTGCCGCCGGGGAATTCGAAGAGGGTGCCGTGGCGTTTGTGGTCCGGGCGCTGACAGACGAGGAGGCGGTCACCCCGTGCAACAACGGCAGCGATGACTCGAACAGCGGGTTTGGTCATTCTCACGAACATGGCATGCGCGACGTCCCGTGACCAGGCGTAAGCCGGGCTGGCGGCGTCGCTCCCGTCACGGCATTTCGGAGATTGGCCAATTGCTGGTCGCACTGACCGGCAGCAATTTGCGAGATCGCGAACCCGATTGGACATTCAGAGGCCTTTCGCATGAGGAGTATGCTGCTCACATTGGATTCGTGGATCGAGCGCGCGTCGCGGAGCGGTTGGACATGGTATGCAAAGTACCTCAGCGCGAACGACACGTGCGCCATGGCGAACGTGCGCGACGCTGGTCCTCATCTGTCCACTGAGCTCGTCCGCAAGGCCTTCCCAAGATTTTCGCAGCGCGCCGAGGAGGAAGCCACTCCCGATGCGATTCTGCAGGTGCGTATTGCCTCGCACGGACTCGATCAGGAAGTCCGACTCGTCTGGTACAACTCGAAGCGAATTGAGAATCGCGCCAGTGGACGTGACGAAGCACTGCTGGCAGATTGGGGCGGACGCGACCACCCGATGGTTGACGAGAACGCCACCGGTAGCATGGTGCTGTTCGCATTCAACCAACCGGTATCATCCGAAGATGCCGTCGGCTGTGAAATTTGGATCGCGTCGAGTCCCGAAGAGGAGGATGAGTTACTCGCGGTTGTAGGGCCATTGGACCCCGGCGCTGGGGTCCTACTCGCAACCATTTGATGTCTGCCATGAGGCGCACTCGCTATGGCCAATCAGTTCGCAACACTCGCGTGGGAATGCCGTGCCGGAGAGGATCACTCTGAGATCCACCTGCAGGTGCTCGCCGTCCTGGCCGCGCACGGCATTTCCGTTCTCGACACGCCCATGGGCACTTCCGACGGAGCGGAGGACACAAGCCTCGTCGTCTTCCGTTTCACCAAAGGTGCGCAGCTCACCGCAATCGCGAGTGACCTGGACCAACTCCCGCTCTCGTTCGTGTTCACGACATCGCAAGTGGGCAACACCAAGGCGCACTCGACCGACGTCGACGGCACCAAGCTGTCGAAGGTGACGGGATGAACAACCGTCTGATGCTCGCCGCGCTGATCGTGTTGCTCGGCGCCAAGCTTGTCGATGCCCAGTCGCCGGTTGGGAATACGCAGCCCAATATCTTTCAGGAGTCGTCGACCATTGCGTTCGGTTCGCCAACTGGAAAGACCCTTCTTTTCGAAGGACGGCCGGCGTTGCACCTGTATGCACTCAATCAGTTCGGCGATCAGGTCTGGCAGAAGACGGGGATACGTGACTCGGAGAGTTGGCTCCCGAAACGCGTCGCGATGGCCACGGGCTTTTCGTTCCTGCCCGAGATTCGAATGAACACGGATCGATCCAATCCGGTTCGCACGCCGTCCTATCGTATCCGAGCAACACATCAGGTCCTGTGGATGCGCAGGGATAAATCCGACAACCTGAAGTACACGATTCAGGGTTTCAAGTTGACGGCCTTTGGCCACTACTCGAATGGACAGTCGGGATGTCGACTGCGCGGCTTTGCCTATGCAGCCGACGCTAACGGAGACTCGGTGTGCGTGGTGGCCAACGCCAACATTGCGGCGAGACGCGAGGTCAACATCGACAACGGCGACTTCTCCACGAGCTACTTCGCTCTCGCGTTCGATCGTCGCACCGGACGAATCATCGACGTCACTGGGGCCATGCGCCGTTCGCGGGAATGGGGTGCGGAGTATCAGGTCCATCCGCTTGGACTCAAGCCGGGCGGTGCGGATCGCGATCAGGCGTCAGCGTATGGCACGCACGAAATGGTTGGGCGATATGCGCAGGAGAGTCGTCATGCGGTAGAGCATCGCCTTGCCGGCGTCTTTCGCTGGTCGGTGTTGGGCGTGGTTCGATTCGGGCCGGAGACCAAGCGGCTGCCGCGCGTGGAAACTGAGGTGTCGTACATCTTTGATCAACTCGCGACGTTTGGTTTCTTCGTACGGCATCACGCGGGCTTCGACTACTACAACATCCGCTACTTCGACAAGCGGCCGTTCTTCTCTGTGGGATTCAAGTTCGATCCCGGGCGGCTGGATCTGGTGGCGACAGACGTGCGCTGACGTCAGGGCCGCGCTGGAAGTGAGACTCCGACGGTGCGGCGCGAGTCCTGTGATTCCCTCTCGGCCCGCCGTCCAACCGCTCGGCACTGCGGACGGCGCGGCGGGAACCCCAGGGTTCGAGAGCGCCCACTCGATGACCCAGGCGGTGTCAATCCCGGCCGGGTAGTTGGCGGGGTCGAAAGGCTGGTCGGGCTTGGGGAGGGCGGAGGCGTTAAAATTTTTGGACGGGAAAGCGTGGACCG
>JANLVM010000876.1:0-10793 GCA_031364015.1 Gemmatimonadaceae bacterium | reverse complement strand
GTCTGCCGCAGCGACGCGGCGACCGCACGGCCCGGCAGGCCGGGGCAGCTCTACGCATGGGAACGTGACGACATCGGTTGATCCGAGGCTCGAAGGGCGCGCCGTCCGGCGAATCGCGTTCGACGAGGGAGCGATCGCCGCCCGCGTCGCCGAGCTGGGCGCCGAGATCACGTCGGCGTATCCCGGCGGCGAGCTGCTCGTGCTCGGGCTGCTCAAGGGCAGCTTCATCTTCCTGAGCGATCTCGTACGCCACGTCGAACGCCCGCTGCAGGTAGACTTCCTGGTGGCCTCGTCCTACGGCGATGCGATGGAGTCCACGGGGGTGGTGCGACTGCTGTACGATCCGGAAACCGAATTGGAGGGTAAACACATTCTTCTCGTGGAAGACATTGTGGATTCGGGACGTACCTTGAACCGCCTTGTCGACCTCCTGAGTGATCGGCAGCCTCGCTCACTGGAGATCTGCGCCCTGCTGCACAAGCACATCGCCACCGAGTTGCACCATCCCACGCGGTTCGTCGGGTTTGACGCGCCGCACGAGTTTCTGGTAGGCTACGGATTAGATCATGCCGAGAATTTTCGCCATCTGCCGTATGTCGCCAGTCTGCAGTAGTCCCACACGTCGCACTGAAGGAACGCACGAAACTTCATGCCAGCACCTATGACGCCGAATCCGAAGAAGCCCATCAATTGGGCGCGACACTCCAAGACGCTTTCGTTCTGGATCCTCGTGATCCTGATTCCGGTCGCGTTCCTGACCTGGTCTGGTGGACGGCAGGCACAGTCGCCCGAGATCACGTACACCCAGTATCGTCAGCAGCTCGAGCTGGGCAACGTGAAGGCCGTCACGTTTCAGCCAGACAACGTGATGCTCGGCCAGTTCAACCAGTCCGTGAAGGTGGGTCCGCGCGATTCGCGCAACTTCACGGTCCGCATTGCGCCGGGATTGGCCGCTGCCGAGTCCGACCGACTCTACGCGCGTGGAGCGCAAGTCTCCGCGCAGGAAGCACGCCTGAACTTTGGCGGTTTGCTCATCACGATTCTGCCGTACCTGCTGCTCATCGGCATCTGGATCTTTCTCTTCCGGCAGATGCAGTCTGGCGGCAACAAAGCGTTCTCGTTTGGAAAGAGCAAAGCCAAACTCCTGAGTGGTGACACGCCCAAGATCACCTTCGCCGATGTGGCGGGTGCCGACGAGGCCAAAGTCGAGCTGCAGGAGATCATCGAGTTCCTCAAAGATCCGCAAAAGTTTACCAAGCTCGGCGGCCGGTTGCCGAAAGGCGCGCTGCTGGTGGGTCCGCCGGGCACTGGCAAGACCCTCCTGGCCAAAGCCGTCGCGGGTGAAGCGGCTCGTCCATTTTTCTCGATGTCCGGATCAGACTTCGTCGAAATGTTTGTTGGGGTCGGCGCGTCGCGGGTTCGTGATCTCTTTGAACAGGGGAAAGCGCAGGCGCCTTGCATCATCTTTATCGATGAAATCGACGCCGTCGGTCGTCATCGCGGTGGCGGCATCGGCGGCGGGCACGACGAGCGGGAACAGACGCTGAATCAGCTGCTGGTCGAGATGGACGGCTTCGAGTCAAACGATGGCGTGATTCTCATTGCGGCGACCAATCGACCCGATGTGCTCGACCCCGCGTTGCTGCGTCCCGGTCGCTTCGATCGTCAAATTGTCGTCGACTTGCCCGATCTGCGCGGCCGCGACGGCATTTTGAAAGTGCACCTGCGCAACAAGCCCATTGCCGACGACGTGAGTATCACGTCGCTGGCGCGCGGGACCCCGGGTATGGCCGGCGCCGATCTGGCCAATCTCGTGAACGAAGGCGCGCTGCTGGCCGCGCGAAAGGGACACGACAAGATCTACATGAGCGATCTTGAGGAAGCGAAAGATCGTGTCATGCTGGGTGCGGAGCGCAAGTCGCTGGTGATGAAGGACGACGAGCGTCGGCTGACCGCGTTCCACGAGGCCGGACACGCCGTCTGCGCGATGATGGTGAAGGGGAACGATCCGCTGCACAAGGTCACTATCGTGCCACGTGGACGCGCACTCGGCATCGCCTTTACGCTGCCGGAAGACGATCGCGTGTCGGTGACGCGTGAACAGCTTGAGGCGCGTCTTGTCATGGCCTACGGCGGTCGCGCCGCCGAAGAGATAGTCTTCGGTCGGGATCGCGTCACCACCGGCGCCGCCAGTGACATCCAGCAGGCCACCAGCATTGCGCGTCGCTACGTCACGCAGTGGGGGCTCTCCGATGCCATCGGACCAATCCTGGTCGGTGACAACGAGCAGGAGCTGTTCCTGGGTCGCGAGCTGCAATCGCGTCGCGAAGTGTCCGAGCAAACAGCGCAGTTGGTCGATGCCGAAGTCAAGCGCGTGGTCACCGAAGCGCATGCGCGCGCCGTGTCAGTACTGACAGAAAACCGTCCGCTGCTGGACATCGTCGCCACGCAGTTGCTGGAACGCGAAACACTCACGCGTGACGACATTCTGGTCCTCAAGGCGGGCAAGGAGCTTCCGCCTCGACTACCGCCTGACATGCCACCCGCGTCGACGCTCACCGTGCTACCGCCAATGACACCGGCAGCGCGTCCAGCGGCACCGCCGATGCTGGGTGGTCCTGAGGTGGCGCCGGCCTGAGAGTGAAGGTCATCACGAACCGCGTCGGCGGCGCGTTATCAGCGCCGCGACGCGGTTTTCGGATGTCGCCCGCATATGTTGCTGGCGGCATCAGTACGGTGCTGCTGTTCGCGACCTATCTGTCGACAGCGGCGACCGATCTCACGTTTTGGGATGCGTCCGAACTGGCAGCCGCCGCGCACACGCTCGGCATCCCGCATCCACCCGGCACGCCGCTCTGGGTACTGCTCGGTCACGTGTTCTCGCAGTGGTTCAGCGGCATAGGACCGGCTCGAGCCATCACCCTGTTGTCGGTTGTCGCCAGCGCGCTCGTGGGTGGCGTGGGGGCAGCTATGGCCGCACGCTGGATTGGCACCCGCGGTGCGGTGGCCGCAGCGGTATCGGCCGGTACGATGATGACCGTCTGGGCGAATGCCACGGAAACCGAGGTGTACGCCGTGGCACTGCTGTTTTCGGTGGTGCTGCTGGCGGCCGGCGAGCGAGCCGGTCGGCACGACGCGTCCGACCGCCTGCGCGGCCGTTGGCGCGGTGTCATGGTGTTTGTCGCCGCGCTGGCGTTGTCGGTGCATTTGAGCGTGTTAGTGGCGCTGCCAGCCGCCATCGCATTCGCCTGGCGCGGCAGCGCGCCGAGACCGCGTGAAGTACTCAGCTGGATCGCGCTGGCGGCACTGGGGTTGTCCGCCGTGGCAGTCCTTCCGCTATTGTCAGCGCGCTCGCCGCAGCTCGATTCCGGGCATCCAGTCACGGTGCAGGCGCTGCTGGATCTCTTGCAACGCAAGCAATACGCGGTGGCCGGACTGTGGCCGCGTGTCGCGCCACTGTGGTTGCAAGTGGGCAACGTGTTTGAATGGGCCGACTGGCAAGTGGCCTACGGGCTGCATCCAGAGCCCGCACCCTCGTGGTCGCGCACCATGCTTTCCGTCGCCTGGGCCTGGCTGGGCGCGTTGGGGGTTCGCACGTTGTGGCGTCACGAGGCGCGCGTTGGACGAGCGGTGCTCCTGCTGCTGATCAGTGGTACCATCGGCGTTGCGGTGTGGCTCAACATGCGGGCGGGTCCGTCGTATGGTGCCGGTGTACTGCCCGATGGTGCCGTGCACGAAGCGCGCGAGCGGGACTATTTTTTCGTGCTGGGTTTCTGGTGCTGGGGACTGTGTGCCGGGGCCGGCCTGACGGCCATTGCCACGCAGTTTGCCCGACGACTGCCACGCGCGGTTGCGCTGCTGCCGTTGGCGTTGGCCGCCGTGCCGCTCGTCGCCAATGGGCCAGTGATGGATCGCACGCGCGA
Source organism: Gemmatimonadaceae bacterium (assembly GCA_031364015.1). Classification (GTDB taxonomy): domain Bacteria; phylum Gemmatimonadota; class Gemmatimonadetes; order Gemmatimonadales; family Gemmatimonadaceae; genus Gemmatimonas. The sequence goes on along the minus strand of JANLVM010000876.1, from coordinate 6,870 downwards.
GCCGGTCGCCACGCTTCCGCGCACCGTCGCGCGCCTGTTACTGGAGTCGGTCCCGATAAACGGCGTGCTGTATACCGCGGGCGACAACGACTCGTTTCCACTGTGGTATTTGCAGCACGTGGAACAGGTGCGATCGGATGTGCTCGTGATCACCGTCCCACTGCTTGGCGCGCGGTGGTATCGCGATCAACTGACGCGCCGTCACGCGTTGCTTCCCGCCACTTCGGTCGACCATTGGCCTGGGCTCGGCACCGTGCTGCGTTCCACATCGATGCGCGCGGGATTGGCTCGACGTCCGATTCGGGTGAGCGTGCTGTTGGCCGCGCGCGATCGTGCCCTGATTGATCCTTCTGCCGGGTGGGCGCTGGAGGGGCTCGTGTACGCGCCAAGCTTGGCGCTGAAGGCGGGCTCGGTGGGTCTCGCCCTGTCGGCGCTCGCGCGCGCGTACGATCAGGTGCCGCCCTCGGCGTTCGGGACGTTGCCGGCTGGCGCCGATCCGGCGGCGGATCAGTTGCAGGGGATGCTGCAGTGCACACGGGTGCGGACGCTCACCGACTCGTTACTTGTGGCGACCTGTAACAGTAGCTAAGTTATTATGTTATGCCACTTTCGGACTCCACCGCAACGCTGGTCGAGGCGGAGTTTTCGTCGCGGGTCGCCGAGGTCCGCGAGCGCATCGCCACCGCTACGGCGCGAGGCGGGCACAATCAGTCGGTGACACTGGTGGCGGTCACCAAAACACACGGACCCGAGGCCGTGCTGGCGGCGTGGCGCGCTGGCGTGATCGATGTTGGGGAAAACCGCGTGCAGGAAGCCGAAGCCAAGATGACGCAGGTTGACGTGCCAGTCCGTTGGCATCTGATCGGTCATGTGCAACGCAACAAGGCCAGGGCGGCAACGCGTTTTGCGCTGGTGCATGGGGTCGACAGCGAACGGCTCGCCGAGGCGCTGCACCACGCGGCGCGCGAGGAAGGGGTCGTGCTCGACGTGTTGATGCAGGTCAATGTGAGTGGAGAAGCCAGCAAGGGCGGAGTAGCGCCCGACGCGGTACCGGCGTTGGCGGAACGATGGCGTGGCTGGCCACACCTGCGCCTGATGGGTGCCATGGTGATGGCGCCGTTCGATGCACCGGAATCGTTGTTGCGATCGGTGTTCGCTGGGGCACGACGCGTACAGGCGCAATTAGTGCAGGCGGGACACCCGGCGCCGTTTCTCAGTATGGGCATGTCAGGTGACTACGAAGTGGCAATCGAAGAAGGCGCGACGCACGTGCGTCTCGGGACCGTGCTCTTCGGCGGTCGGACGTAACTCGCGATGTTATCACACCGCTTCCCTCGCGGCGCTCACTCCCGGACCAACGCATGACGGACGACGCCTTCCACCTCACCGCGCTCGATGTCCGACGCTATGACTTCGGCAACGCCTTGCGCGGCTATGATCGTACGCGCGTCGATCAGTTTCGCGACCAGATCGCCGAAGAGATCGAGCGGTTGACCAGGGCCAATCAGGAGTTGGACCAGAAAGCCCGGAATTTTCACGAGCAGCTCAAGTCGTTCCGCGACCGCGACAAGGCGCTCAACGATGCGCTCGTGAGCGCGCAACAATTGCGCGGTGAGATTCGGGAGCAGGCGGAGCGTGAAGCGCAGTTGATCCTGCGCGAAGCGCGCGCCGAGGCGGACAAAGGACTGCAGCATGTGCGGAGTGAAGTGCGCCGCGCGCAGGACGTGCTCCACCAGCTGTGGCGCACCCGCCGTGGGTATCTCGCGCAGTTGCGCAATCATGTCGAACGTCAGTTGACGGAGCTGGTCGCCGCCGAGGAAGAACCGGCGCCGCCAGGCGTGCAAACGCGCGAAGGTCGTGGAGACGCGTCCGGCGACGCGGCGCGTTTGCCGGAATCGAACATGTCCGCTGACCAGGAACCGATGTTGAAGGAACTACGCGAACTACCACCCCGCGGCGGCGCTCCAACGCCATCGTGGCTGGATGTGGTGGACGATTGACCAAGCCAACGCCGGGGTCCTATCCCCAAATGCAGTACACGCAAGAACACCAGCAGGTGGGTCTCGCGCATCCCGCGTTGGGATTGCACGCGCGCGAGCGCATTGAGGCGTGCGCACAGGCCGTGCGCGCCCGATTCGCGACCCCGATCGAGGCGGCCATCATTCTGGGAACGGGACTGGGAGCGCTCGCCGACGAGATCGCCGTCGAACAGACCATTGACTATCGCGATCTGCCGAATTTTCCGTTGTCAACCGTCGAATCGCACAGCGGTCGACTGCTGTGCGGAACGCTGCGTGGGAAATCGGTGATCGCCATGCAAGGGCGATTCCACCGCTATGAAGGCTATTCGCTCCAGCAAGTGACATTTCCTATCCGGGTGCTACGTGCACTCGGCGCGGAGACGCTTGTGGTCAGCAATGCGTGCGGAGGCATGCATCCGCTGTGGGCACAGGGCGACCTGATGCTCATCGCCGATCATCTCAATCTGCTGGGCGACAATCCGCTCATTGGCCCGAACGACGATACCATGGGTCCGCGCTTTCCGGACATGACGGAGCCGTACGACGCGGGCTTGCGTCAGATCGCGCGTGAAGTGGCGGTAGCCCACGGCATCACGCTGCGTGAAGGCGTGTACGCGGCGGTGCAGGGGCCCAGTCTCGAAACGCGCGCCGAGTATCGCTTTCTTCGCACTGTGGGTGCCGATGTGGTGGGCATGTCCACCGTACCTGAGGTCATCGTGGCCCGTCACGGCGGCATGCGCGTGCTGGGGTTGTCCATCATCACCGATCAGTGTCTCCCCGATGCGCTCGAACCGACCACGGTGGCGAGAATCATTGAAGTGGCGCGGACGGCCGAGCCCAAGTTGACGGCCGTGGTCACGGGCGTCATCGCTCGCCTCTGAACGCGACAGCCATGACCGAACCGCTGTATCCGTTGCTGCCGGACGCCGGAGCGGACGCGTTTGAGCAGGACATGCTCGCACAATGGGAACGCGAGCGCCTGTTCGAAACGGTGCAGGCGGCGCGTGCAAACGCTCCGCCGTATGTGTTTTTCGAGGGACCGCCCACGGCCAACGGACGTCCCGGCATCCATCACGTGTTCGCAAGGACCGTGAAAGATCTCTTCTGCCGACATCGCGCGATGCAAGGGCATTTTGTGCCGCGAAAAGCCGGATGGGACACCCACGGCTTGCCGGTCGAAATCGAAGTCGAGAAGGAACTGCAGCGCGAAGCGGCTGCGCGTGAGGGAGTGGACGCCGCGCACGCCGCAAAGCTGGGTGGGAAGCAACTCATCGAACACGTTGGCGTGGCAGAGTTCAACCGACGATGCCGCGAGAGTGTGTGGAAGTACCGTGGCGAGTGGGAGCAATTGTCGCAGCGTACCGCCTACTGGCTGGACTACAGCGATCCGTACGTCACGTATTCCAGCAAGTACGTGGAAAGCGTGTGGTGGGCGTTGCGGACACTGCACGACAAGGGACTGCTGTTTCGCGGCCACAAGATTCTCCCATACTGTGCACGATGCGGCACGGCGCTGTCCAGTCATGAAGTCGCGCAGGGCTATGACGACGTCGACGATCCGAGCGTCTACATCGCCCTCGATTTACTCGACGCGAACGGCCACGCGACGCCGGGCGCGCGTCGTCGGATTCTGGTGTGGACCACGACGCCGTGGACGTTGGTCTCGAATACGGCGCTCGCGGTTCATCCGGAGCTGCAGTACGCCGAGTTGCGAAAGAAGAGCGGGGTCGATTGGACAGTCCTGCTCGCCGGCTCGCGCGTCCCCGCCGTGCTCGGCGCCGATTGGGCTGATCGATGGGACGTCGTCGCCAATCATCGAGGGGCCGACTTGACTGGTCTGCGCTACACGCGACCGCTCGATTGGGTGCCGTTTCCGGAAGAGGGTCGACACGAGATCATCGTCGCCGAAGACTTCGTGTCGGCCGATGACGGCACGGGGGTCGTGCACATGTCACCGGCGTTCGGTGCCGACGATTACGCGGCGGGGCAACGACACGGACTCGCGTTCCTGCAGCCGGTGACGGCTCGCGGTGAATTCGCGGCCGACGTGCCGGTGGTGGGTGGTGTCTTCGTGAAGGAGGCCGATCCGCGCATCATCGACGTCCTGCGGGACCGCGATGTCCTGTGGAAGGCGTCGACCGTGACGCACTCGTATCCGCACTGCTGGCGTTGCGGCACACCGCTATTGTACTACGCGCGCGGATCCTGGTTCGTGCGAACCACAGCGGTGCGTGACGATTTGTTAGCGCGCAACGCCGCCGTAGACTGGAATCCATCGGAGATCGGGAGCGGTCGCTTTGGCGAGTGGCTGTCCAACAACGTCGACTGGGCGATCTCGCGCGATCGCTACTGGGGCACGCCGCTGCCGGTGTGGGTGAATGACACCGATCCCACCGAAGTCGATGTATTGGGCGGGTATGCGGAACTCGCCGAGCGCATCGGTCGCCCGCTCCCCGAAGATTTCGATCCGCACAAGCCACACATCGATCAGTATACGTGGCCCTCGCCAACCGGCGTCGGCACTATGCGTCGCGCGCCGGAGGTTATCGATACGTGGTTTGACTCTGGATCGATGCCGTTCGCGCAATGGCACTATCCGTTCGAAAATCACGAGATGGTCGCCTCGCAGTATCCGGCCGATTTCATTGCCGAAGGCGTGGACCAGACGCGCGGATGGTTCTACTCGTTGCTGGCCATCGCCACCGCACTTGGGGATGCGCTGCCCAACAACCACGCGGGTACGGCGGCGCCGTACCGTAGCGTGGTCGTGAACGATCTGGTACTCGATGCGGCCGGACAAAAAATGTCCAAGAGCAAGGGCAACGTGGTGAATCCGTGGGACGTGCTGTCGCGCCACGGTGCGGATGCCGTCCGCCTGTTCCTCGTCGCGTCGAGCCAAGTGTGGGTGCCGCGGCGGTTCGACGAGAACGCCATTCGTGAAATTGCTGGGCGATTCCTGCTCACGTTCCGAAACGTGTACAACGGCATCTTTGCGCAGTACGCCAATTTCGGGTGGTCGCCCAGCGATCGGGATCCAGTGCTGGCCCACCGACCGCTGCTGGATCGGTGGATCCTGTCGCGCCTGGCTCGCGTGGAAGCCGACGTCGATCGGCATCTCACGGCGTACGACGCGACACTGGCCGCGCGCCGGATTATTGAATTCGTGGACGACGACGTCTCGAAGTGGTATGTGCGACTGTCGCGCAATCGGTTTTACGACGTGACCAGCGACGACAATCGTGCCGCCTTCGCGACGCTGCACGAAGTGTTGACCGTGGTGTGTCGTCTGCTCGCACCGTTTGCGCCGTTCATGACCGACGCCGTGCATCGCGCGCTCACTGGCACGTCGGTGCATTTGGCCTCGTTCACCCGGGATCGGGCGATGGGTCGCGGCGCGATCGACGACGCGCTGGAAGCGTCGATGCAGGACATTCGGAAGCTGGTGACATTGGCGCACGCGGCGCGGGAGGCTGCCAACGTGAAGGTGCGTCAGCCACTCCCGTCTCTGCAATGTGTGGTGCCGGGCGACCCGACCGGGGCGTCCGCGTTGGCCCCGCTGCTCGCGGCCGAGTTGAACGTGAAGCGGGTCGAATTCGTAACCTCCACCGATGGCCTCGTCGCGCTTGAATCGAAGGCTAACTTCCGCACGCTTGGAAAGAAGTTTGGGAAGGAGACGCCCCAGGTGGCCGCTGCGGTCGCCGAGCTGTCGACTGCTCAGCTCCGGGTACTGGCCGGTGGTAACTCGGTCACAATTACCGTTTTGGGGGTAGAGCGCTTGATCGAGTCGGACGACGTCGCCATCATCCGGCGCGCATCTGGAGCGGCCGTTATTCAGGAAGACGCCGGCTACGGCGTTGCGCTTGATTCCACCGTCACCCCCGAACTCCGTGCCGAAGGATTGGCACGCGAGATCATCAGCCGGGTACAGCGGCTGCGAAAGGAGGCCCGACTCGACGTGAGCGATCGGATTGTGCTGGCGGTGTCGGGTGACGACGAACTGAACGGAGCGCTCGCGGCGCATCGCGATCGCATTGCCGAAGAGGTCCTTGCGGTCTGGACACTCATCGGGGAGGAGGCGGGGACGCCATTTGGCCGTACGCCGAGTGGTGATACATGGACCGCGACACAGGTGGTGGACGTTGAAGGACGTCCCGTGTCGCTCGCTCTCAGAAAGGACGGAATGTGATGGCGGGTTCGAAGGAGTTATCCAAGGATGTCAAGAAGGCGAAACCGATGCCCAAGAAACAGCTGGCGCACTTCGAAAAGCGCCTGCTGCAAGAGCGGAAGCGCGTGATCAAAGAACTCGGTCATCACGGCGACACGTTTGGGCCCAACGGCGAGGCCGATGGCGACACCAGCGCGTATTCGTTTCATATGGCCGATCAAGGCACGGACGCGATGGAACGCGAGAAAGCGTTTCTCTTCGCCTCACAAGAAGGGCGGTTCCTGTGGCACATCGATCAGGCACTCCGGCGCTTGTACAAGTCGCCCGAGACCTTCGGTAAGTGCCATCAGTGCGGAAACGATGTCGCGTTCGAACGACTCGACGCGCTGCCGCATGCGCGCTTCTGTATCTCGTGCAAACAGCGCGAGGAAGACGCGAAGAAGGCATGACGTGAAGGCGATCTTTTTCTGGCCGGTGCTCATCGTCGTCGTGCTGCTCGATCGCGTGACGAAAATGGTGGCGGAAGCCATGTTGCCACCCAACGGCTTTCCCGAACCGGTGCTTGGCGACACCGTGCGATTTGCGCTCGTCTACAATCCGGGTGCGGCCTTTGGCTTGTACCTCGGAAGCTATTCGCGCTGGATTTTCATGGCGCTCACCGCGGGCGCGCTGGTCATTCTGTTC
>JANLVM010000864.1:0-2596 GCA_031364015.1 Gemmatimonadaceae bacterium | reverse complement strand
GTGGACGCGCGAAGACGACATGCAGCATGACTTCTATCGTCCGGGCGGCTTCCACTATTTCACCGGTGGTATTGACGCCAACGGGAAAGTGGTCGCCTTCAAGGATCACTTCGTCAGCTTTGGCGTCGGCCAACAGTTCGCGGCCAGTGCCGACATGGGACCGACGGAGTTTCCGGCGCGCTTCGTGCCCAACCTCTCGTACGATTCGTCGGTCATGCCGTTGGGCGTGCCCACGGGCGCACTGCGTGCACCGCGTAGCAACGCCATGTCATTTGCCTTTCAGGGCTTCATAGACGAACTCGCGGTGGCGGCCGGCAAGGACCCGCTGCAGTTCCGCATTGATTTGCTGAATAGTGAGATGCCGACGCCGACACCGGCACCGGTGGCTGGCGCGCCTGCAGGACCACCGCCGCAGGCGGGGTTTGATGCCGCGCGCATGCGGGGCGTGTTGGAGCAACTGCGCGACGTCTCTGGATGGGGTAAAACCACGATGCCGAAAGGCACCGGCATGGGTGTCGCCTTTTACTTCAGTCACCGTGGCTACTTTGCCGAAGTGGTGAAGGCGACGGTCAGCAAGGCGGGCACCGTCACGGTCGACAAGGTGTGGGCGGTCGGAGATGTCGGCAGCGAGATCATCAACCCGAATCACGCCGAACAGCAAGTGCAGGGTGCGGTAATGGACGGACTGGGTCAGGCCTTCGCGCAGGAAATCACCTTTGCGAACGGTCGGGCGGAGCAGTCGAATTTCAACACGTACCAGCTGCTGCGCATGCGACAAGCGCCACCGGTCGAGGTGCACTGGCGCAAGACGACATTCTCGCCAACCGGCATTGGCGAGCCCTCGTTGCCACCAATCGTTCCCGCATTGGTGAATGCGATTTACGCGGCAACGGGTAAGCGTGTGCGCTCTATCCCCTTGTCCAAGGTGGACCTCAAGTGGGCCTGAGCGCACCCACCGCATGACCATTCGTATCATCGAGACGTCCCCGTTCGCCGACCAGCGACCGGGGACGTCGGGTTTGCGCAAGCGCACGGCGGTGTTCGCGCAGCCGCACTATCTGGAGAACTTTGTCCAGAGCCTGTTCGATATTGCGGCGCTGCCGATTGGCAGCACACTGGTCGTTGGTGGTGATGGTCGCTACTTCAATCGCGAAGCGATGGACACGATCATTCGCATGGCGGCGGCAAACGGCGTGGCGCGTGTGCTGACGGGGCGTGGTGGATTGCTGTCCACACCGGCAGCATCGCATCTCATCCGCCAACGCGCGCAGGGCGGAATGATCTTGTCCGCGAGCCATAACCCGGGTGGCCCGGATGGTGACTTCGGCCTCAAGTACAACGCGTCGAATGGGGGACCAGCACCGGAATCGTTCACCAATGCGGTCGCTGCGCGCGCAGCCGTGCTGTCGTCGTACCGCATTGCGGACCTGCCGCCCGTTTCACTCGATGTCGTGGGCACGCAGGCGTTGGGGCCCATGGTGCTGGAAGTCGTGGATCCGGTGGCAGCGTACGCAACGCTGATGGAATCGTTGTTCGACTTCGACGCGATTCGCGCGCTATTCGCTGGCGGATTCCGCATGACGTTTGACGGCATGCACGCGATCACCGGGCCGTACGCGCACGAGATTCTGGAAGCGCGACTGGGCGCTCCGGCGGGCACGGTCATCAACGGCGTGCCCTTGCCAGACTTCGGTGGCGGTCATCCCGACCCGAATCTCACGTACGCCCACGAGTTGGTGCACCGGCTGTTCAGTGACGATGCGCCAGATTTTGGCGCCGCATCGGACGGTGACGGCGATCGCAACATGATTCTCGGGAGACGCTTTTTCGTAACCCCGTCGGACAGTTTGGCCGTACTCGCCGCGAATGCCACCCGCGTTCCCGGCTATGCGCGAGGTCTTGCTGGGGTCGCGCGCTCGATGCCCACCAGTGGCGCGGTGGACGTGGTCGCGGAATCGTTGGGAATTCCCTGCTATGAAACGCCGACTGGTTGGAAGTTCTTCGGTAATCTGTTGGACGCCGGTCGTATCACGCTCTGCGGCGAGGAGAGCTTTGGCACCGGCTCCGATCATGTCCGCGAGAAAGATGGCCTGTGGGCCGTGCTATTCTGGCTCAACATCATCGCGGTGCGCGCCCAGCCGGTAGAAACCATTGTGCGGGAACACTGGGCGCGCTTCGGGCGCAACTACTACACGCGTTACGACTACGAGGACGTGCCGACCGCGACCGCGAGCGGCGTCATGACACGGCTGCGCGAGCAGTTGTCGTCGCTTCCTGGTGCGACGTTGGCTGGCCGAACGGTGAGCGCGGCCGACGATTTCGCGTATCTCGATCCCATCGATGGATCGACCAGCGGCGGGCAAGGATTGCGCGTGCTGTTCGACGACGGCGCGCGAATCGTGTTCCGCCTATCTGGTACTGGTACCGAGGGGGCGACGATTCGCCTGTATATCGAGTCGCGAGAAACCGACGCCACACGGCTGGACATGGCCGTCACGGAGGCGCTGGCGCCCTTGGTACACGCGGCGCTGACGCTGAGCGAGCTCGTCGCGCGCACAGGTCGAATGGCGCCGACCGTAATTACGTAGTGACCACG
>JANLVM010000837.1:0-3924 GCA_031364015.1 Gemmatimonadaceae bacterium | reverse complement strand
AGCTGGGGTAGGCGACACATCCTACGTCTGCTGCGACGGATTGAAACCGCGCACATTGTCGAAGTAGCTGCGAATGCGCGCAATCCCTGCTGCCTGATCGTCTTCGTCGGGCATGGTCGTGGGGCCAAGCCGAATGACTTTGCGCGAATAGTCGAATGCGACACAGCAGATCGGGACGTGCGCGCCCTTCGCCACATGCCAAAAGCCGGTTCGCCACTGCGCGACTTTCTTGCGTGTGCCTTCGGGTGCGAGCGCGAGCGCGAATCGCGTGTGCGATCGAAATGCGTCGATTGTTACGTCCACCACTTTGGAGCTGTGCTGACGCTGCACCGGAATGCCCCCGTTCGCGCGCATGAACCATCCCATGGGCGGAACAAAGAGTGTGTCCTTTCCCCAAAAATGCGCGTCGAACCCCAAGGCCCATTTGGCAGCAAGGCCGAGCGGGAAATCCCAATTGGATGTGTGCGGCGCGACAATCGCGACAAACTTGGGAATGTTCGGCATGGCTCCTTCAAAGCGCCAACCGGCGCGTGTGAGAATCCACAGTCCGACCTTTCGAAGCAGCCACCCCTTCGTTTGCGGGGCCTGCGGACCAAGACGCCAATCGGTCGCGGCACTCGTCCCTGAGAATGTGGATGTGGAGGCGCGCGACGCGTCGGGTCCTGGTGCGCTGGCGAGGGAAGGGATCATGGCGTTCATTTGACTCATGACTCACACAATCCGCAAGACCTTTGACAGAAGCATCCACTTGAGACGAACCGTGAACCGTGTGTTCGGAGTTTCGGCGCTGTGCGCGTTCCTCGCTCCGACCGCCTATGCGCAACCTCTCGGCGAGGGACCGCTGGTGCTCCGTTTGCCTTCGAGCGCGCGTGTTGCCGCCATGGCGAATGCGGGGTTGGTCTCCACCGACGGCGACGCAATGTTCTACAACCCGGGCATGCTGGCGAGTTCACGCGGTGCGGCGATCTCGATGCAACGATACGGTTCCGCGTCGACGGCAGGTTCCATGGGGACGACATCGACCGTTGGCCCGCTCACCATTGGTGTGGGTGCACAATTCGTGAGCTATCTGGCGCCGGGCGGTGTCACGTATGCGGATGTGATCAAACCGGGCGCCACGCACCTTTCTGACGGCGGTAGCGTATCGGCCTCCAGCACGGCCTTCACGTTCGGCGTGGGGCGCACGATCAAGGGAACGCGTCTTGGTGTGAATCTGAAGTATGCCGAAGATCGACTTGGTGCGTCGCACGATGGCACGGCGGCTTTCGATATCGGCATGAGTCGCGCACTCGGCCCCGGCACCGTCGGACTGGTCGTGCAAAACCTTGGTGTCGGACCGCGGCTCGAGGGCATCAAGGGCACGCTGCCCCGACGCATCGGTGTCGGTTTCGGCGGATATCAAGCGGTGGCCGGACACTGGGATGTCGGAGCGCAGCTGGCGCTCACGCTTGAGGGCGACCTCTTCGTGCGTCCCGCGGGTGGCGCCGAGTTAGCCTATGTGCCCATTGAAGGCGTGACCATCACGCTGCGTCAGGGGTTTCGTCGTCCGCGTGAACGCGATGAGTCGCTCATCACGGCCGGCCTGGGCGTGACCGTCGATCGGATTTCCATTGACTACGCGATGGAGCCCATGCGTGGTGGGCGACCGGTGTCCCATCGGGTGGGATTAAGGATCAAGCCGTAGGAAAGAAGGGAGAAGGGAGAAGGGAGACGGGAGACGGGAGACGGGAGACGGCTACTGGCGCTTCATCCGTGCCTTGAGTTCGCTGAGCCAGTTGTCGGCGACGACGATCGTGGTTCCGTTCGCCGCGGCGGTACGCCGCAAGCGGGCCATGATGAAGCGGCCGTCGGCGGCCACGTCCCATGGCGTATGGAAGGTGTACTCCGCCTTGAGCAGTACTTCGGGGATTTCGAACAAGGCGGTCGGTGCGCCGAACGAGAGCGTGGCGCCGACGGCCGTGACGCGCGTGGACATCATCTCGCGCGCGCCGTTCACGAAGAAGAGTTCGCGCCCATCGCGCGACCAGAGCGGAGCCGCCGCGCCACCAGTCGAGACTTGATACTTTGCGGCATTCGCATTCGGAAACGAACGGATGAAGATCTCGTTTTTCCCAGTCTCGTCCGACTGATAGGCGATCCACTTGCCGTCGGGCGAGATCCGCATCGAATTCTCGTCGTAGGTTGTCGCGATGAGCGGGACGCGCGCGGTGTCCACACCCAGATGCACAGCCGTGATATCGCGGCCACCAGCGACGGAGCCGTTCCCTCCCTGGCGCACGACGAGCCATGCACCATCGGGCGACATCACCGCTTCGTCGGCGGTGCCGCTGCTTAACAACGAATCGGCTCCCAGGCCATCGGCGCGCCGCCGATAGACGCCGGGCTTTGCACGACTCGAGCCGTACGTCACCGACCGGCCGTCGACCGTCCAGCGGGGACGGAAGTCAGAGCCTTGGTCGAACGACACGCGCGAGAGCGCGCCGTTGGGCAGTTGCTTGATCCAGATGTCATCGCCCGCACTCGTGCTCAGGCCGATCGCAAGGCGTTTGCCGTCGGGAGAGAGTGACCACCCGTGATTGGCGGCGGAGATCGCTATCGAGAAGTGCCACGTGGTGTCCACCGAGGTCGAACGCCCGCTCCGATCCACCCAGATCATCTCGAAGGGATCGGACATCTCAACGGCGTCGGCCCGCGTAAGGAGCATGCCGGAGCGCGACAGCTCGAACGGAATGAAGCCCGACGTGAGGCTATCTGCGAGCGTCACCGGATCGCCGGTCACGGTGAGTCGCTTCGCGTCGAATCCAACGGCCATCAGTCGCCCGACTTGTGCGTATACCAGTGTCCCATTCTCGACATACCGCGCGTGGGCCACCCCGTTGAGGAGCAGGGTGCTTCGCTTCGTGCTGGTTTCATACGCCCACAGGTCAGCGACGCCATCCCGCGGGCTCCGCACGTACAGGATGTTCGACGTTCCCGGCATCTCCCCCACGACGATCGCGCGTGCCGTGTCGTAGGAGACGAGGGTTGTGGCAGAACCGCCGCTCGCCCGCACGACGGCCACGGCGAGTTGACTCGTGGCCTGCGTATACGCGATCGTCCCGTCCTCCAGCCACGCCATACCGAACGCGCCGTTCACGTCCACCGGACCGATCGCTAGCGGCGTTCCACCATCGACGGGCACTTTCAACAACCGGGAGCCGACAGCGAACGCGATCTGCGTTCCGTCGGGCGAGAGGGCGAACCCTTGTGCCGCCGCAGTGCCTTCGATCGGCGTCGGCGTCCGCGATTCCCGCCGCTTGATCCAGAGTTGCGCGCGATTCGGCTCTCCACGCTGTGGGCCACGAAACACGATGAACGAACCGTCTGGCGCCGGGACCGGTATCGGATTGTCGGTCAGTTCACTCGCGACATCGGGGAGCTGCAGCGCGTATCTGGTAAGTGGTGGGGCCGGCTGCGGGCGGAGCCAGCCCCACGCGGCTACGGCGACCGCGACCAGCGCGACCGCGGCAAGCAATAGCGACGTCATGGCGCGCGCGCGCGCAGAACCTGCGGCCGTTCCCGTTCCGCGCGCGCCCGCGCCCGTACTGAACGCCGTATTCCCCAACGCATCCGCGAACGCCTTTGCACTCTCGAATCGATCGGCCGGCAACTTCTCCAGCGCCTTCGCCACCGCCGCCGCCACATTCGCCGGGACCGACTTCCGGTACTTCGTCACCGGCTCGGCGACTTCGGCGATGATCTTCATGATGATCTGCTGCGCACTCGCGCCTGTGTGCGGCGGACTGCCCGCAAGCATCTCGTACAACACGGAACCGATCGAGTACACGTCCGACCGCGCGCTGATCTCCTTCTCAGCGGTTGCCTGCTCGGGGCTCATGTAATGCGGTGTGCCGAGGCTCAGCCCTGTCTCCGTCATCCGTCCAC
>JANLVM010000835.1:0-2489 GCA_031364015.1 Gemmatimonadaceae bacterium | reverse complement strand
CGGCTCGACGCCCATCAGGTGATGGACGAAGAAATCCCACCGTTTCCGATCCCCGTACTCGCCGCCCGACGTGTGGTCTGCACCGGGAATGACAAGGAGGTCGAACGATTTCTTCGCCTTGATCAGTGCGTTCGCCACCTGGAGAGTGGACGACGGATCGACGTTGCGGTCCATCTCGCCGACGATCAGCAGGAGCTTCCCCTTAAGCCGGTGCGCGTTGTCGACATTCGACGCCGCGCCGTAGTGGGCCCCGATCTCGCCCATCCACTGCTCGTTCCACCAGATCTTGTCCATCCGGTTGTCGTGACATCCCGCCGACGATACCGCGACCTTATAGAACTCCGGATGAAACAGGAGCCCGCCCATCGAGCTCTGTCCGCCCGCCGACGTGCCGTAGATGCCGACGCGATTGATGTCGTATTGCGAATACTTCGCCGCGACGGCCTTGTGCCAGAGAATGCGGTCCGGGAATCCAGCGTCGCCCAGATTCTTCCACGCCATGTCGTGGAACGCCTTCGAGCGGTTCGACGTGCCCATCCCGTCGATCTGCACGACGATGAAGCCGAGTTCCGCGATCTGCTGCATGCCGAGCTGCGCGGAGAACGTCTTCGGAACGAATGACCCGTGCGGGCCGGCGTAGATGTTCTCGATCACCGGATACTTCTTGCGAGGATCAAAGTTCATCGGCCGAATGATGATGCCGTAGATGTCGGTCTTCCCATCCCGCCCCTTGGCGACGAACGGCTCCGGCGCCTTCCATCCCATCGCCAGGAGCGCGCTGGCGTTGGCACGCTCAAGCTCAGCGACGAGACCGCGATCGCTCGTACGACGCAGCTCGAACACGGTTGGCTGATCGATGCGCGACCACATATCGACGTAGTACTTCATGTCTTGCGAGTACGACACGGCATGCATCCCGTCCGCCTCCGTCAACGCCACGAGCCCTGTGCCATCGAAGTTGATACGATATGAGTGGACGAAGTACGGGTCCTTCCCGCGATGCATCCCGCTCGCGCTGAACCAGATCTGCTTCGCGACGCTGTCCACTTTCTCGACATCGCGCACGACCCACTCTCCCGACGTGATCTGCGTTTTCACCTTCCCGGTGACGCCATCGTAGAGATAGAGGTGGTTCCACCCGTCGCGCTCGGACATCCAGATGGTTTCGCGCCCGTCGTTCATGTCGAAGCGGTAGCGTTTGGCCGAGTACTCGAAGAAGGTGGGTGTCTGCTCGTCGATGACGGCGCGTGTGCTCCCCGTGACCGCGTCGATCTCGATGACGCGATACACCTGATGCCCGCGCTGGTTGTACTCGAAGTGCACCGCGCGTCCATCGCGGCGCCAGTTCAGCGGCGTGACATCATAGGCGTTCGGGAAGAGCGCGTTGTCGACGTTGATCTGCTGCTTCGTGGCGACGTCAAAGATCACGGGTTGCTCGACATCGAGCACGTCGCCGGGCTTGTTGTAGATGCGCGACGAGTGTTTCGGCTGGAGCTGATCGTCGGGCGACGACTCGACAAAGTGCACCTCACGCCGGAAGCCGGGCTTGATGCGGTAGGCGGCGAGACGCTTGGAGTCTGGCGACCAGGTGATCGAGCGCGCCGCGTACGCATTCCCTTCGATACCGTCGGTACTGAGGAGCACGCCGTGGTTCGCCCCGACCTTCCGCACATAGACGTTGTAGTTCCGGACCGTCGCCTCCCATTGCGAATCGGGGGACACGCGCGCGGGGACGTTGTCATTCGGGAGAACGCCGTACAGCCCACCGCCGAAGTCGCGGCCGATTCCCTGCCCTCCACCGACGGGCAGTGTGGAACACCGATAGTCTGCAAGCGTGCAGCGGAGTCGCGTGCTGTCGGGCATGAAGGTGATCGCCGTGCGGTCGTCGGTGAACGTCAGCGCGTTGAGCGGGAGCGAGTCTGCGGCGATCGGTCGCTTGAGCAGCGTGGTCAGCGCCTGCGCCAACTGCGCCTGATCGAACGCCGGGGTCTTCTCGGCGCTCTCTGCGTTCACAACGACGTACGCCGTTCCCGTGGCGGTCGTTTTCCGGTACCACACCAGCGAGGTACGTCCGATCCAGTTCGTCTGATTGACCGTGTTGACGATCGTGCCACGGACGCGCGCAGCGAGCGAGTCAGCGCGCCGATAGTCTGCGGCGGTGCCCTGCGCATCGGCAACAACTGGTGAGAGTGCGAGCACGACGAAGGCGAAACGAGCGCGGCGCATGTGGGACCTCAGGCGGATGGGAAGCTCAACCTACGGCTCGGTGACCATCGGATCGATTGGTTCGAGGAAGGTACACCGGTGAAAGTCGGTGTCGCGAGTACATATACATCGCTCGCCGTGTTCGCGCATTTGCCCGGCGGTCTCCGTGGCCCCAGGTCAGGAACCACGCCGCGCTCCCGACGCGCGTGGATGCTTGGCATCAAGCGCTGAGCAATCTCGCGACTTTGACCAGAAGCGAGTCTGATGGTTTGGCTAGTCGCTAG
>JANLVM010000802.1:0-3205 GCA_031364015.1 Gemmatimonadaceae bacterium | reverse complement strand
CGTGAAGTGGAAGGCATTCACTTTTTGAACACGGGCAGCGTCGGTCGGCCGAAAGACGGTGATCCGCGCGCTGGGTACGTGCTGGTCGATCTTGGCACCGATGCGCCGCGCGTCGAGTTTGTACGTGTCGCCTATGACGTGGAGGGCGCTGTCACGAGCGTTCGTGCAGCAGGGTTGCCGGATGAATTGGGTGCGTTCTTGCGCGGCGGCGGATTGCCAGCGTCCGCAACAGTGTAGGGCGCATAATGTCATTGGAAGTTTCAACGAACTCTGTACCAGGTCGCGGGCCGCCCGATGTGCCGTGTTATCTGGCAGAGTCAATCGGCACCGGCATTCTGGTCCTGATCGGTCCAGGTGCTGCCATGGTTGCCGCATCGACCCATGCCTTCGGGCATGCCGGCGTCGCCCTGGCATTCGGCTTGGTCATCACACTGCTCGTCGTTTCACTCGGCACCATCAGTGGGGCGCATCTGAATCCCGCTGTCACGCTGGCCTTCTGGTCGGTACGCCGATTCCCCAGCCGCCATGTACTTCCCTATATCACTGCACAATGTGCGGGAGCCATCCAACTCGACACGCCATCGGCTGGGAGCGCGAACTCGGCGGGCCAGGGTGCACTGTTTTTTCTCTTTTCCGCGGTACGCGCGCAAGGCTCGCAACCCTTCGCGTGTTGCCAAGGTGTCGTCAGCCGACCGTCGCCGTTTGCTGCGTGCCGATCCACGTCGCCATTCGGTTGCCTGTCTGAACGCCATCAGCCGCCGCGTCAGCGAAAGCGACTCCCCGCAGGCCGAATCCTGTGAGCGCGAGCCCGGGGAGTTCCGCCAGCGCGGCTTCGACGACGGCGACACGCTCCCGGTGCCCCTGCTCGTACTGCGGAATGGCGCGCGGGACCCGCACCACCATGGCAAAGCGAGGGTCGTCCCGAAGTCCGTACAATCGCCGGACTTCGTCCTTCGCCAGCGCCAGCAGCGTGTCGTCGGGCAGTTCACCGATCGCCATATCTACCGCGCCGCCGAACATCGCGCGAATCAAAATGCCGTCGTCCGGGCCGCGGTAGGGATAGAGGGATGTTTCCCAAAGGTTGCCCAGCATTCGGAAACCCTCGCCACGCGCGATCAGCACGCCGAATCCGTCGGGAACGTGAGGCCGTGCGTCGGGCCCGAATCCGAGCGCAACGACCGCCACGGGCGGACACCGAATGCTCGCGAGTGCATGGGCTGCCGATTCATGCAGCGGTCCGAGCAACGTGGCGGCGACCCATGGTTCTGTCGCCAGCACGACGGCGTCGGCGTAGATCGACTCGGCGGCCCCCGACAGTGAAACGGACCATCCGGTGCCCGATCGGGTGATTGCCATCACCTCGGACTTTCGATGCACGGTGAAGACGCCGCGCGCGGCAAGCGCGCGCGGCAGGCTCTGCATGCCGCCGCGTAGCGACGTCAACGAACCGCTTGACGTGCGCCCACGCTGCGCGATGAGGCCACGAATGAGCGAGCCGCGCTCTCGCTCGAGCACCGCCATGCGTGGAAATGCCGCCGCGAGTGAGAGGCGATGGGCATCGCCGGCGAAGACGCCGAGGCACATTGGGGCGACAAGCCGATCCGCGACCTCCGCGCCCAGACGACGCGCGGCGAACTCCCACACGGTCTCGTCGGCATCGTGGTGACGCGCGCGCGGAACGAACGGTTCGAAAGCCAGCCGGATCATCCCGCCAGCGCTGAGAATGCCCGAACGTGCGAACGCCATCGGTGATGGAATGACCTCGCGCAGCTTGCCGGCGCGATAGAGGAATCGGCGCTGTGCAGATGCGCGCGCGCGCACGACATCCGCAGCGATTCCGCTGGCGGCGACCAGCTGATCCATCTCCGGCCGACCGGCGAGATAGCCTGATGGTCCGCCCTCGACGAGCCAGCCGTCTTTGACGATGGATCGCGCCTTGCCGCCGACATCGTCACCGCGTTCGAGCACGAGCACCTCGAGCCCGGTGCTGGCGCGTCGCGCAGCGTCGACAGCCGACCACGCAGCGGCCAGACCGGCGATGCCGCCGCCCACCACGACAAGGCGCGGCATGGGGTCAGACGGTACGGCTGAAGACGGGCCGCGACTCCGCGTCGTGCCGTTCGCGCTGAAAACGGTCAAAGCAGATCGCGAGATTACGCACGAACAGCTCGCCCATGGGCGTCGCCTCGATGCGCTCGGGCGAGATGCGCACCATCCCATCGGCCTCGTGCGCCGCAAGGAGCGCGAGATCTTCCGCGAAGTAGCTACCGAAGTCGATGTCGTACTGCTGCGAGATGGCGACGGTGTCGATTCGGAAGTTGCACATCAGTTCGTGGATCACGGTTCGGCGCAGCTCGTCGTCCGCGGAGCGTTTGACGCCGCGTGCGACGGGGAGTCGCCCGGCGGTGATCGCCGCTTCGTAGGTCGAGAGTTTCTTCTCGTTCTGTACGTAGTGACCGCGAACGTCGCCGATGCCCGACACGCCGATGGCGAGCACGTCGTCACCAGGAATCACGGCGTAGCCCTGAAAGTTGCGGCGCAAACGCCCCTCGCGGCGCGCCCGCGCGAGCTCGTCGTCGGGGCGCGCGAAGTGATCCATGCCGATGGGTTCGTAGCCCGCCGCGAGAAAGCGCTCGCGCGCGATGGCGAACAACTGCACCTTCACGTCTCTCGACGGGAGCTGACTTTCCTCGATCTTTTTCTGGTTGCCGCGAACCCACGGGACGAAGGCGAACGAGTAGACGGCGGCCCGGTCCGGCTGCAACGCGATCACGGCGTCGATGGTGCGTTCGAAGCCAGCCGGGGTCTGCAGGGGCAAGCCGTAGATCAGGTCGATGTTAATGCCGCGATAGCCGCGCGCGCGCGCATGGTCGACGAGGCGCGCGGTTTGTTCCAGCGACTGGACGCGGTTGATCGCCGCCTGCACATCTGGCGTCAGGTCCTGGACACCGAACGAGATGCGATTGAAGCCGAGATCGGCGAGGACGTCGAGGTGTTCCGCCGTCGTCACGCGCGGGTCGGCCTCCACGGCGAGTTCGGCGCCGGGCAGTGGCGTGAAGTGACGCTGCAAGTGCTGCACCAAACCCTCGAGCTGTTGGGGCGTGTAGTACGTTGGCGTGCCACCACCGAGATGGAGTTGCGCGATGTGCCTCCGGTCCGGGAGTCGTGCGGCGAGCAGCTCGATCTCGCGGCGAAGCAGGTCGAG
>JANLVM010000874.1:0-2398 GCA_031364015.1 Gemmatimonadaceae bacterium | reverse complement strand
CCGCAGTTGGTGGTACGGCAACCGCAGTTGAAGTACCAGCACCGGCAGTGGCTGTACCAGAAACTGCAGTTGAAGTACCTCCAACCGCCGTTGTAATGTCCTCCTCCGCCGTTCCAATCACGCCAATGACTGCGCCGATCGGGCTGGTCGTGTCTTCCTCGACGAGCCGCGCGCGCAACACGCCATCGCCACGCGCGACGAGCTCCATGATCGCTTTGTCGGTTTCTACTTCGGCGATCGTCTCGCCCGTCTTTACGGGATCGCCGACGTTCTTGAGCCACTTCACCAGCCGACCCTCTTCCATCGTGGGAGAGAGCGCCTCCATCATCACTTTGGTTGCCATGGTCCGCTCAGTCGATGTACAGGACTTGCTTGATGGCCGCGATCGTCTTGGGGACGTCGGGCTTCGCGGCCTTCTCCAACCCCTTGGCATACGGCATCGGCGCATCGGCTTGGTGCACGCGGAGCACCGGCGCATCGAGGTCGTCGAAGCAGAATCGTTGCACGTAGTCCACCACCTGAGCGCCCACGCCGCACACTTCCCAGCCTTCCTCCACCACAACGGCGCGATTGGTCTTGCGCACGGACGTGGTGATAGCGTCGACGTCCATTGGTCGAATCGTGCGCAGGTCCACGACGTCGCAGTGAATGCCCTCTTTGGCCATCTGATCGGCAGCCTGGAGCGCGACCAATACCATCTTGCCATGTGAGATCAACGTGCAGTGCTCACCTTCGCGCTTGAGCTCGGCTTTTCCCAGGGGAATGACATAATCGTCATCGGGCACTTCGCCCTTGGTGTTGTACAGCATTTCGCCTTCGAGAAAGCACACCGGATTGTCGTCGCGGATGGCCGCCTTGAGCAGCCCCTTGGCGTCGTACGGTGTGGCCGGCGTCACTACTTTCAGGCCCGGGATATGAGCGAGCCACGATTCCCACGCCTGGCTATGCTGCGCCCCCAATTGCAGCGCCGAACCGTTCGGACCGCGAAAAACGATCGGCATCGGAAACTGACCGCCCGACATGTACAACATTTTCGCGGCGGCGTTCACCACCTGATCGAGCGCCAACAGTGAGAAGTTCCACGTCATGAACTCGATGATCGGGCGCAGCCCAGACATGGCGGCACCGACCCCCACGCCGGCGAACCCCAGCTCGGTGATGGGCGTGTCGACCACGCGCATCTCGCCAAACTCTTGCAACAGTCCCTTCGACACCTTGTAGGCGCCCTGATAGACGGCGACTTCCTCGCCCATGAGGAAGACACGATCGTCGCGTCGCATTTCTTCACGAAGCGCCATATTGAGCGCATCGCGGTAGGTGATCACGGCCATAGTCGTTGCGCTCTCAGCTCGTGGTTTCGACGAGGATGTCTTCCATGAGCGCTTCAACGGGCAGCTCTGGACTTTGTTCAGCGAAGTCGATGCTCTCTTGAACAATCTTCTTGATTTCTTCGTCCATCGCCGCCACGTCGGCCGCAGAGATGGCCCCTGCCGCTTCCATGCGTTGGCGATGCAGCACGATGGGATCGCGCTTGAGATACTGCTCGAGTTCTTCCTTGGTGCGATACGTCCCGCTGACCGCATCGGACATCGAGTGGCCCATGAAGCGATACGTACGAATTTCCAGGAGCGTCGGCACGCTTTCCTTGCGCGCGCGCTCGATCGCTTCGGCCGATGCCGCGCGTACCGCGTGCACATCCTGACCGTCCACCACGCCGCGTGGCATGTCGTACGACGCACCGCGCTTGTAGATGTCGTGGATTGCGGACGCGCGCTCGACGGCGGTTCCCATCCCATACCGGTTGTTTTCGATCACAAACAGACACGGCAATTTCCAGAGAGCCGCCATGTTCAATGCTTCGTGAAAAGCGCCGTTGTTCACGGCGGCTTCACCCATGAAGCACACAATGACCTGATCGCCTCCGCGATACTTGATGGCGAAGCCCACGCCGGCCGCAATGGGAATGTGCCCGCCCACAATGCCGTGTCCGCCAAGGAATCCCAGCTGCTTGTCAAACAGGTGCATCGAGCCGCCCTTGCCCCGCGCGCAGCCGTCCTGCCGGCCGAATAGCTCCGACATCACGGCTCGCGGTGTCATGCCGCGCGCGAGTGCCTGCCCATGATCACGATACGTCGTGATGACGTAGTCGTCGGGCCGCAATTGCAAGATGATGCCGGTCGAGATGGCTTCCTGGCCGATGTAGAGATGGCAAAATCCGCCCACGCGACCAATCGCGTACATCTCGGCGCAACGCTCTTCGAAACGACGCTGCAAAAGCATCGAATAGAGCAATTCACGATCGGTGGCCGTCGACGACGCGTCTGCCGAACCTGCGGGATCTATTGGGCGCGCCGTGTCGACTTTCTTGCGAAGCTTAGGAGGCATGACGAAGTAGGCA
>JANLVM010000762.1:0-1888 GCA_031364015.1 Gemmatimonadaceae bacterium | reverse complement strand
CGGAACTGCTCCCTAGCCCGAAGTTACGTCGCGATGTGAGCACGTGATGGGGATTATTTCATTCGAGAATTGGGGTTTTCGATCATTGCCTGTGGTGCCATTTGTTGCCATGTAAATGTGGTTGACAAAGACGGCAATCGTGTTAGTATGTTGCCATGTTCATCGACGTCGTGCCGAATCGCGCCTCCCCGCCCGCGGTGCTGCTCCGCGAGGCGTGGCGCGAAGGGACGCGCATTCGGAAGCGGACACTGGCCAATCTGTCCGCCCTGTCGGCGCAGCAGATCGAGGCGATGCGCCGCATTCTCCGCGGCGAAACGCTCGTCTCCGTCGACGAGACGTTCGTAATCGAGCGCAGCTGGCCGCATGGGCATGTGGCCGCCGTCCTGGGCACGTTGCGGCGGATCGGGCTCGATCGCGTCCTGGCGTCGCAGCGTTCTCCGGAGCGTGATCGCGTGATCGGGATGATTGTCGCCCGCATTCTCGCGCCGGACTCCAAGCTCGCCACCGCGCGTGGCTTGGGCGCGGCGACGTCGTCCGGCACGCTGGCGCAGGAATTGTCGCTCGAGGATGTGACGGCGGATGCATTGTATGCGGCGCTCGATTGGCTGGAAGCGCGTCACGCGCGCATTGAAGCGACGCTCGCCCGCACGCATCTCGCGGACGGCGCGTTGCTGCTCTACGATGTGACCTCGAGCTACTTCGAAGGGCGCACGAGTGCCCTCGGCGCGTTGGGACACAACCGCGACCAGACGGGCTGGCAGCCGCAGATCGTGATCGGCCTGCTCTGCGCGCAGGACGGCTGTCCGATTGCCGTGGAGGTGTTTCCCGGGAATACGAGCGATCCGAACACGCTGGACTCGGCGGTGACCAAAGCGCGCGAGCGGTTCGGCGTGCAGCGCGTCGTGTTTGTGGGCGACCGCGGCCTGCTGACGGAGGCGCGCATTGACCAGGCGTTACGGGGCGTCGACGGACTGGGATGGATCAGCGCCTTGCGGGCCCCGGCCATTCGGGAGCTCGTGGAAAGCGGTGATCTCCAGTTGTCGCTCTTTGATGCGCGCGATCTCGGCGAGATCACGTCGGCCGAGTATCCGGGCGAGCGGCTCATTGCGTGCCGCAATCCGCTCCTGGCCACGGAGCGGGCCCGCAAACGCCAGGAACTCCTCGCGGCGACGGAACGGGAGCTGGAGAAGATTCGCGCGGCCACGCAGCGCCCGCGGTCGCCACTCCGCGGCGGTGATCGGATCGGCGTGCGGCTCGGTCGGGTGCTGGGCCGCTTCAAAATGGCCAAGCACTTTCGCTGTACGATTGCCGAGACGGCGTTCACGTACACGCGCGATGACGCGAACATCGCGCAGGAGGCCGCGCTCGATGGGATCTACGTCATCCGGACCAGCGTGCCGGCGACCGACCTCAATGAGTCTGCGGTCGTCGCGAGTTACAAGCAGCTCTCGCAGGTGGAGCGCGCGTTTCGCACGCTCAAGTCCGTCGATCTCGAGGTGCGGCCGATCTTTCACCGGAAGGACGACCGCATTCGGGCGCATGTGCTGCTCTGCATGCTCGCCTACTACGTGGTCTGGCATATGCAGCGATCATTGGCGCCCCTGCTCTTTGTCGACGAAGATCCGCAGGCGGGGAAGGACCGCCGCGCCTCGGTCGTCGCGCCGAGTGAGCGCTCCGAAGCCGCAGACCGGAAGGCCGCGCGCAAACACAACAGCGACGGCGTGCCGGTCCACAGCTTTCGCACGCTGCTCAAGGATCTGGCAACCCTCGTGAAAAACCGCATCCGATTCGGGGAGAGCCGCTTCGATCGGTTCACGACGCCGACGCCGCTGCAGCAACGCGCCTTTGATCTCTTGGGCGTGCAACCGTAGGACTGTACCCAGTAGCG
>JANLVM010000731.1:0-8465 GCA_031364015.1 Gemmatimonadaceae bacterium | reverse complement strand
GGCGAGACGCTGCAATCGATCAAAATCGTGTATCGCACGCGCGAACACATCGAGGGGAGCTGTGGCGCGTTTGACCACACGATGTCGGCGGCGACGCCACGCCCACCAGAGCAACGCCAACGCAGCCACAGCGGCGGCGGCGGGCCACCATGCTTCCCACCATGGCACGATCCGTGGGAACAGCGCGCGCGCCGGTTTGGGAACACGGAGCGACGTGTCTGCGGGTAGCACCGACCTCACCACGATGCGCGTATCGCGGAGCGGTACGGTGCGAATGCCGGACGGCTCTCGCACGCTGGCGTCCGGCAACCCCAGTGGCAGCGGGCCGATGTTCCAGGCGGTCAGTACATACTCGGCCGTTTCACGCCGCAGGCCGTCCAGCGCGACACTGGTGACGCGTGGTGGAGCCCGCATGACCACCGCGGCCGCGGTATCGGTAATGGAGGGCCACTGCACCGTGGCATCGGACGGTACCTCAATCGTGACCACCAACAGAAACGGATCGCCGACGGCGACCGTATCGGGTCGCACGACCGAACCCACCCGCAGCGGCGCAACCTGACGATTGCGGTCTGACGCCGACATCGTGGCGCGCGCCGCGCCTCGGCCTGCGCGATCGGTCTGCGCCGATGCGGTCGTTCCGGCTGCGGCAACGAGGAGCGCGCACCATGCGCCGCCTGTGACGAGGCCGATACGGTGACGAGTCACACGCGACGTCATCGTGCGCCCGTCGGCGGTCGCACATAGGTCGCGCGGGTGGTCGGGCGAGTTGCCACCACGGTGGGTGTCGGCGTCGCGTGCGGTGTGGCGTGCGGACGTACCGCGGCCTCCGCACTGGCCGCGTCACCCAGCGCGCCGCGCGGACCGGTGCGAACCGCACCATGCGGTCGGCGGGCTCGCGCCCGGAAGAATGAAAGCAGCGCGTCGACGTACCCGTGTTCCGTGTGCACGACGATCTCATCGAGACCCAATCTTCCGAACAACTTGCGTCGCGCATCATCGGCGTGCGCCACGTGCTGCGCGAACGCGGTGCGTACGGCCGGGTGAGACGTATCTACTTCAATCTGTTGACCCGTTTCCGGATCTTCGAGGCGCGCCGGACCCATATTCGGCAGGTGACGTTCGGCGGGGTCTTCCAGCGTCACCGCGATCACATCGTGACGCTGGGACAATCGCGCCAGCGGTTTCTCGAGCGCCTCGGTGAGAAAGTCCGAGCACAGAAAGATCACGGAGCGATGCGGGAGCAACCGCATGAGCCGATCGACGGCGGCGGTGACTGATGTACCGCGTGATCGCGGCACGACGCTGAGCAGATCGCGGATGAGTCGGAGCGCATGCTTCCGACCCTTGCGAGGCGGCAGCGCATGCTCCACCTGATCCGAAAACAGCAGCAGGCCCACGCGATCGTTATTGCGGACGGCGGTCAGCGCGAGCACGCCGGCGAGTTCAATGGCCAGTTCGTGTTTGAATCGCGCCCGCGTGCCGAATCGCGCCGATCCAGACAGGTCGATCGCGAGCATGATCGTCAGCTCCCGCTCTTCGACGTAGCGCTTCACGAACGGTCGCCCCATACGTGCCGAGACATTCCAGTCGATGGAGCGCACCTCGTCCCCATCCTGATATTCCCGCACCTCGGCGAACTCCATGCCCTGCCCTTTAAACAGCGACCGATACTCGCCCGCAAAGGTTGAGTCGACCAAGCGACGGGTACGCACCTCGATGCGGCGGACCTGACGCAATACGTCGGCCGGAACGGCGCCCGCGAGCGAGGTGGTAGTCAGCGACACGGCGGACGGACCGGGCGTCAGGGCGTCTCGACCGTCGCGAGGAGTCGCGAGACGATGGCATCACTGGTCACCCCTTCCGCATCGGCCTCGAACGTTGTCAGCACGCGGTGCCGCAACACATCTGGCGCAATACTCTTCACATCATCCGGCGTGACGAAGGCGCGTCCACGCAGGAATGCGTGTGCCCGCGCGGCTTGCCCCAGCGCGATCGTCGCCCGGGGACTCGCGCCAAACTCGATGAGCGGCACCAAATCGGCGGCGCCCACTTCGTTGGGATGTCGCGTCGCATGCACCAATTCCACGATATAGTCCACGATGCGCTCATCCATGTATAGCTCGCTAATCCGACGGCGCGCGTCGAGGAGTTCTTCCGGCGACGCAATCGGGTCGATGACCACCTTGTCGCCTCCAGCCATGCGACGCAGGATCTCTTTCTCTTCGGCGCGCGTGGGGTAGCCAACCCGCAGCTTCATCATGAAGCGATCGACCTGCGCTTCGGGCAAGGGATACGTGCCTTCTTGCTCGATCGGGTTCTGCGTCGCCAGCACGAGGAAGGGTTCATGCAATTTATAGGTGGTACCGCCGATGGTTACCTGCTTCTCTTGCATGGCTTCCAGCAGCGCCGCCTGCACTTTGGCGGGCGCGCGATTGATTTCGTCGGCCAGCACGATGTTCGCGAAAATCGGACCGTGCTTGACACGGAATTCGCCGGTGCGCTGATCGTAGATTTGCGTTCCGACGACATCGGCCGGCAACAGGTCTGGCGTGAACTGGATGCGCTGGAAGGTGGTGCGCACGGTCTCGGCCAGCGTTTTCACGGTCAGCGTTTTGGCGAGTCCGGGCACTCCCTCGAGCAACACGTGCCCACCCGTCAGGAGGCTGATCAGCAGGCGCTCAACCATGTACTCCTGGCCCACAATACGACGCGCGACTTCGCGCATGACGCCCTGGACGAGCGCGGCATCGGTGGTCGCGTTCGATGACGCGGTGGTGCTGGTGGTGCTGGTGGTCACGTCGGGCATTTCCTCAGGAGGTGCAAGTGAGACCTGACGTCAAACACGCCTGGCCCGTCCAGGCGATCGTGGTGCGATGGAGCAATTGTATTTAGACACGTACGATCCTCGGCGAGCATACCCCAGAGGGGCGCATGAGGCTCCACGCCCGAGCGTCAGGGCGCGGCAACGAGCGCATCGAGGACGGACTGCTCGCTGTGCGTCAAGGATCGCGTTTCGCCGGGCGCAAGATCGCCCAGCCGAACCGGTCCAAAGCGGGTGCGCACGAGCCGTTCGACTTCGAGCCCCAGGGCCTCGCAAATGCGTCGTACTTCGTGCGTGCGACCTTCCGTGATCGTGATCTCAAATCCCCAACGGCGCTGGCCGAGCGGGTGCGCCAGCACCTCGCGCGGGATCACCACGCCGTCTTCCAGTTCGACGCCACGACGAGCCTCGCGTGCCGCTGTGACCGCGTCGCCCTGGACCGTCGCGACATAGGTCCGCTCGACCTCCCGACTCGGGTGCGTGAGGGCGTGCGCGGCGCGCCCATCGGTCGTGAGCAGGAGGACACCTTCGGTCATGAAGTCGAGTCGACCGACATATACAAGTCCGGGCACACGGTGCACGAGATCGAACACGGTTTTTCGGCCTTGTGGATCACGGCTCGTGGTGACGATTCCCGTGGGCTTGTTCAACACAATCCACCGGTGTTTGGTGACGCTGACACTCACCAATTCCCCATCGAGGGTGATCTGATCGCGAGCCGGGTTGACGAGAAGACCAACGCTCGCGAGTTCACCGTTTACGCGAACGCGACCCTCGGCCACCGCGCGATCCGCCGCGCGTCGCGCCGCGAGGCCCGCACGCGCCAGCGCACGCTGCACGCGCATGGGTCCTTCGTCGCTCGCGGCAACCGTTCCGCCTTTTCCGCCGCTTCCCGGAGGTCCGGGTGGTGGCGATCGCTGCGGACGCGGTTTCTTGCCGCCCGCGCGCGGTTTGGCCCCGGCAGACTTCGCGGCCGGCTTTGCAGCCGACTGTGGGTCAGGCTTGGTGGCAGGCTTTGCGCCAGGCTTGCGTGAGCGTGGCGCATCGTCGCCTCGACGAGGTGGGCGTCCCCCCGGACGCGTCACTCCGCCACGACAGCGCTACCGGCGCCGCGCAAGGCGATCGCCAGCTCATCGGCGCGAGGCAATTCTTCCAGATGTCGGAGCGCAAACTGCTCGAGGAACTGTGCGGTTGTTCCGTACAGCAGTGGGCGACCGATGCCCTCGCTGCGACCGACGATATCGATGAGTCCCCGTTCATGGAGCGATTTCAGCACGCTGCCGACGGCCACTCCGCGAATCTCTTCGACCTCCGCTCGTCCGATGGGCTGCCGGTAGGCGATGATCGCCAATGTTTCCAGCGACGCGGCGGTGAGTCGCTGCGGACGCACCGCCACCTGCGCCCGCTCGATGGCTTCGGCGTACTCGGCGCGTGTCAGGATCTGCCAACCACCGCCCTGCTCGACGACTTCCACTCCATGGCCGTCGACATCGTAATGTTCGCGCAATTCATCGAGCGCCGCGAACACCGCGGCGGGACTCGCCTCGGGATCGAGCGTGGCGAGTGATTCCAGCGCGATAGGACGAGCAGCGGCAAACAGCGCGGCTTCAAGCAGCTTCGCTAACGGCGTCACGAACGATCTCCACAGAACCGAAGGGACGCGACTGCGTGAGTCGCAGTTCGCCCATCTTCGCCATTTCCAGCAACGCCAGCAGGACCGACAGGATCTGCCAGGGCTCGGCGTCACGACTGACCAAATCCGACCATCGCGCATCACGGCGCAGTGACAACAGCACCCGAATGGTCGTCATAGCGCCCGCGATGTCGAGTGCGCGCGGCACGACATCATGCATCGTTGGTGCTTTCGCGGTGCGCAGCACACGATCGACCGCTGCGAGCAGATCATTCAGCGCCAGCGACAATGGCGCCGAGAGGGGCGCAATGTCGGCGGCAAGCGGCACCCAACGCCGATTGAACTGATGACGACGCGCTTCCCCGCGATGCTCCAGCAGATCCACCACCTCGCGCATTTGTTGATATTCGAGCAGTCGACGGACCAACTCGGCCCGTGGATCTTCCCACGATTCCATGCCGTCCGCGCGCGGCAACAGCATTTGCGCTTTGATGCGGAGCAACCGGGCGGCCATTTCGAGATAGTCCGCCGCCTCATCGAGCCCCAGTGATCCGATGCGCGCTAAAAACTGCTCGGCGATTCGCGCGACCGGAATGTCGTAGATGTCCAACTGCTCGTCGCGAATAAGCGACAGCAGCAAATCGAGCGGGCCCGTGAACTGGCTAAGCTCCACGACAAACGCTGGCGACTCGGCGTCAGACATGCGAAAAAAAGGAGCGATCACGCAGCGAAGGGGTTGGGCAGCATGAATGGAAAGTAGAACCGTTCGGCCAGCGCACGCAGGTAGTACGCCGGGGACAGCCAGGCGTTCACCAACGGACGTCCGAACGAGAGCATGGCGAACAGCAGCAGCAGCCCGACTCCGGCCAATCGCTGGTACGCCAGCGCCCAGCGGGGAGGCAGGATGTATTTGAAGACGTGCGAGCCGTCGAGCGGTGGAATAGGAATAAGATTAAACGCCGCCAGAATCAGGTTGATGAAAATTCCCTGCACCAGCATGAGCTGCAGGATCCCAAGCGGCTTGACCAGCGGGGGAAGCCACGATCCGAGCAGGCCCACCAGTACGATGAGCGGAACGCTGAGAATCGCGATCACGACATTGGTGGCGACGCCGGCCAACGAGACGATGATATCGCCGCGCTTGTAGTGGCGATAATTGCTCGGGTTGACCGGTACCGGCTTCGCGCCGCCGAAGATTGGCCCTCCGAGAAAGAAGAGCATCACCGGCAGCAAGATCGTCATGAATGGATCGATATGCTTGATCGGATTCCACGTCAGTCGACCGAGCTGATGCGCCGTCGTGTCGCCCTGCTTTAATGCGGCATACCCGTGGGCATACTCATGCGCGACCATGGAAAACAGCAGTACGGGTGCGACGAGAGCGAATAGTTGGGTCTTGTCCAACGAGGCGGGGGCGACTGGAAACGGGCTGGTGATTCCAAGCAAGTCGGAATCGGAACTTAGTGTCGGAGGGCGGTACTGTCAAAAGCCTTGAAAGACTGATGTGATAGCCTAATTCGGTGTGACTCGTTCCCAATTCGGCTGGCATCTGACTTGACCCAACTTCAGGAGCCAGATATGTTTACCGTTCTGTCGCCACTCAGCTCGGTTTTCGTCCCTGACTGATGGCCGTGGCCGGACGCGTTCAGTGTCCGCCACTTGTCTTGGTCCAGTCTAGCTACTCGAGGTTTTTCCGTGCCGAATATTCAGTCCGCAAAGAAAGATTTGCGGAAATCGCGTGCGGCTGCGGTGCGCAATCGGGCGCAGCGTTCGGCGCTCCGCACTTCCGTGAAAAAGGCGAAGAACGGCGGTAATCCCGACGAGCGCCTCTCGGCCGTTTCACTGCTCGACCGCGCGGCGCGGAAGGGTCTCATCCACCGCAACACGGCGGCGCGTCAGAAGAGCAAGCTTGCCAAACAGGCGAAAGCCGCCTAACGCCTCGCGATCGGTGTGAAGCCGTCAGAACGGCAACGGGGCCGGAATCCAAAGATTCCGGCCCCGTTTTCACGTCCCCACACACTTAGAAGGCCGCCAACTCTCCGCCGCAGCGCTCGCAGTACCACTCCGTCGGAAGGTTCATCGTACTGCACTCAGTGCAGCGAAGGGTCTTCTGCTGATCCGTGGTGCCTGCAGCACGCACCACTCCGGCTTGCGTCGCTGGATCGACCACCGAGCGCAGAAAGGCGAGGTCGTCGAATGCCTCACGCGTCGCCGCGCCGGACGCGACGTTGGTCTTCGATGCCGGAGGGGTCGCCGTCGCCGTCGCCTGGGCTGGCGGCGACATACGCAGATCGCCCAGCTCGGAGTCGTCGAAGACATCAACGCCATCCAGCAAGGGTGTGCGAGTGACCGGTGCGGACTGCGGGGGCGGCGCCTCGAAGGCGGCGGTCGGCGCGGGGTTCGAAAACACCGACAGCGCGTTTTCGAGTTCTGCGAGATCGGCGGCGGCGGCGGTCTCGGTAGACGTCAGCATCGGCGACTCGTCGACGATGAACGCGTCGATGGGCAGTAGCTCTGCGGAAGCGATCACCTCGGTGACCATCTCGTTCGCCACCACAATGTCGGGCGTCTCTGCGACTGCGTGGGGGGCGTCCGGTACGTCTGGCTCATGGCGGGCGCTGGCGAGCAGCGTCCGCACCTCGTCGCCTTCGATTTGGAGCGCCGCGCGCTGCTCGCCGAGTTCGGCGATCTGCGCTTCCACGTTTTGCCGGACCTGTTCCCATCGGTCGGAGTCAAACTCCCCGACCGCCGTTCGCAGCATCGCTTCTGCCCGCTCGTCTTCGAGCCCGCTCAACCGCGATTCCAGCGATTCGAGACGCGCCCCGAGGTCGCCACCCAGGCTTGCGAGATCATTCACATGCGCGCGCAATCGGTCGATCACGTCCAGCCGTCGCGCCACGTAGTCCCCCAACACCCGGTCGAACACGCGCTCGGGCGTCTCGTCCCGTCGCGCGGCGAGGGCTGCCAACCAATCATCGTAGCGCTGTCGCTCGACTACGAGCGCGCGAACCTCATCGATCGACACGTTGTGTGTCTCCGTCATGAAAGGGCGTCCGTGGGATGCTGTCCGGAATATGTGTCGGCGATGGGTCGCCGCCATAGTGCTGCCAACGCCTGCGCTTCGCGTACGGGCAAGACCCGCGCTCCGCCCAGCAGTTCGGCTACCAGCAGAATACGTGCAGCCTGTTCGACACTCTCCAGTCGCGTCGTCGCGTCGGGTAGCGTTCGGCCGACCGCAGTCACTCCGTGATTGGCGAGCAGAAACACCTCGTGATCCGCAAGAAATGGAAACATGGCGTCGGACAGCGCCGCCGTGCCTGGACGACCGTACGGCACCAACGCGACCGGCCCGAGCACCGCGGGAACTTCCGGTAACACATTCGCCGGGATGGATCGTCCCGCCGTTGCAAAACCTGTTGCCACCGGCGGATGTGCATGCACCACCGCCATCACGTCCGCGCGCGCGCGGTAGATACCGAGATGCATCTCAAGTTCCGACGACGGGGATCGCGTCCTGTCACCGGATCGTGTGTTACCCGTCACAGTGGTTTCATCGCCTTTGTGACACTCCGTACCATCGGCGTGCAGGCGCAGGATGTCCCGCGGACCAATGGTCGCCTTGTCGACGCCGGACGCCGTCACCAACAGCGAGCCATCGCGCAGCCGCACGGAGCAGTTCCCTTCGGCACCTGCCGCCAGCCCGCTGGCGTGCAGTCGATGACAGCAGGCCACGAGGGATCTGATACACTCGGCGATCTCGGAATCCGTCACCGTCATACCGACCGCCCGGGACATGGCGTCAGTCCGTCGCGCGATACACCACGCGGCCACCCACCACGGTGAGGCTGGCTCGTCCGGTGAGCGCGTGGCCCCCGTAGGGGGTGTTGCGTCCCTTCGACTTGAATCGCGCCGCGTCGACCACCCAGCGTCGCGTCGGATCGAATACGGACACATCGCCGAGACTCCCGCGAGCCAGCGAGCCACCGGGTAGGTGGAACACGCGAGCCG
>JANLVM010000714.1:0-2916 GCA_031364015.1 Gemmatimonadaceae bacterium | reverse complement strand
TTGCTTCAACGCGACCTTCTCGCTGGCGAGTGCTGTCGTGAGATCGGCGGTAGTGAGCGACACCGCGGCGCGACTCATCGCGCGAACGGCCGACAGGAGGGCCGTGCGTCCCCGATTAACCATGCGACCAGCGGCAAGATCGCCTTCGCTCTCCGCTTCACGTGTTTCATCCAGGTCGCCTGCACCAGCGTCGCCGGTCACCTCCTGCGCGAACTCACCACCCATCATGAACACGAATTCAGCGCGCACTCGACGTTGCTCGCCCGCGAGCTGCGCCGACTCATCGGCCAGCGCGGCAGCGGTCATGGTCGCGCGGCGTGCCAACAGCTTCTCTGTTTTGAGTATCACCATCTGCTGACTCAGCGCGTAGCGGTCCTCGTCTGGGTCGAGTGCGAAACCCAGCGCCGCGACACCGCCAGGTGCCGCCAGTTCGGCGATGAACGCATCGGATTCGACCACTGGCGATCCGGGTCGCGTGTCCGTGGCGACGGCGCGATACACCACCAAGTCGCCCGGCTCCTGGAGCAGCGGCTCAAGCGCCAACGACGCGCGCGCGGTCCACTGTGTTGCGCTCGTGCGCGCCACGGCCACCGGGACTTCGCCCTCTGAAAACGTGTATCGTTCGCCCGAACCCGACACCTTGGTGTAGCGCAGTCGCAGCGATCCGAGTGCCAGATCGTCGTCGGCTTCGAGCCGCACGTCGAGTGTGCGCTTGGCATCTGGTACAATGAGATCGCGCGCGGGTGCGGCGATGCGCACGCGCGGCGCGTGGTCGGCGCGCACGCTGAGACCAATAAGTCGTCGCGGGCCCGCACGGCCATCCCTCGCGCGCGGTTGAAGCGTGATAAACCCGTCGAGCGTCACGGGCAGCGAAAGCGTGAATGTGCCATTGGTGTCGCGCGTGAGCGATTGCGAGCCTTGTCGCGTGACGGCGATGATCGTGTCGGCCGTGGCCTCAATGGCAATGGACACCTCGCTACCGATGAGTGCGTCGATGCGCGCCGGATCACGAAGGGACGTCGGTGGGCGCCGCGTGTACCGCGGCTCGG
Organism: Gemmatimonadaceae bacterium; assembly: GCA_031364015.1. Taxonomy (GTDB): domain Bacteria; phylum Gemmatimonadota; class Gemmatimonadetes; order Gemmatimonadales; family Gemmatimonadaceae; genus Gemmatimonas. The sequence continues at coordinate 1,867 of JANLVM010000714.1, read as the reverse complement.
TGACGCGCACCGCGACGCGTTGGATGTCGACGCGTCCGGTGACGGCAGCCATGAGCGCGCTCGCCGACGGGATGCCAGGATTCGATGCATCCTGGCGGCTCACGACGACACTTCCAACGCACAGCACGAGACTGACAGCCAGCGCCAACACGCTGCGAGTGGCTGGCAGTAGCGCACGCGGGTCGATGGTAGCGGCCAGCTGGTCGGCCCGCTGCAAGACGAGCGTTGAGACCTCGTCACCAGCGTTGCGCATCGCGGCACCCGGACGTGCGAGCAATTCGTGCGCGGTAACGAGAAGGTTCTTCGCCTCCGGTGCGTGCTGTTCAATCTCGAAGGCTACACGCGCTCGTTGACGGGCCGAGCGCCACCACCCGACGGCGGCACCGAGGACTGCACCCAGCGCGATAGGTGCGAGTATCGCGATCGAGCGTTCCGATTGCGCGCTGTCGAGTCCGATACAGCTGCGCGCCGTCCAGAGTGCGGCAACTCCCATACCGGCAGCGGTGCCGCGCACCACCGACAGCACGCCAAGTCGACGCGATGCGCGCGCGAAGAGTTGGTGCAGGTTCGGCGCGTGACTAACCATCAGAGCCACGACCGATGGAGGTGGCTACTACGCGTGACTGGCGCTGACGCAGCAGTGTTTCAGCGGCAAGGAGAGCCAGGACAACGAGCCAGAGGAATCGTCCGTCCGACGGTCCACTGTCGTAGTCGCCACGTGCTCGAGCGTAGGCAACGCGCGCCGATGCGGCGGGCGCCCGCTCCCACCGTCGCAGCTGGTCATCGTTTGCTCCGTTGACGGTCGGGCGGGAAGTGACCGTCGGGCGGGAAGTGACTGTCGCGCGGTCGGTCGATGCAGACAGCAGCAGCGCGGCGGTCACAATCGCATCGTCCGGCGCGCGAGACCACAAGAGCAGTCGCGCCGCGCCATTCGCGCCCGCAATAGCCGCTGCAGCGACAACGGGAGCGTGATTCGCAGCGCGTACGATGACGACAAATGGCGCGCTAATCGACGTGTCGGTGAACGCCATTGATTCAGCCGACGTGACCAGCGTCGAGTCTTCGCGCAGTGCGTACACGACGTCACCCATCCACGGTGCCGAAAGCCGACGAGCCGTTCTGGCCCACGCCACGCCGCTGTCGGCAGTTGGCGACGCGACGACGATGATTCGCGCTGTGCTATCGGTGGGCGCCGTCGTTGCCGTGTCTTCCAGCGCGATCCCTCCGAGTCGACGCACGGTGTTCATTACCGCGTCGCTGACGTCCGGTGTTACACCGTGAGCCCAGCGCACGATAGTGCGATGGCGCGGCATCGCACGCGATGTGTCAGTGCCACGGGTCACGTTGGGCGCGCGCACCAGTCGTAGTCGCGTGTCCGACGGAAGTGCCGCCAGATCGAGCGAATCGAGCGCCTCGCGACGAAAGTCGGAGAGCACGACAAGTTCCGCGCGACCTGGTTGAGTGTGGAGCCACGCAACCGCTCCCCCGAGCGCCTCGTACGGTGCGCTTGTCGCAATGCGCAGTGATGCACCCGGTTCGCCGGCGAGACTCGCATACGCGCGTTCGAGGGCGGCGCTGGCACCAGGATCGCCAGCCGACGGATGCGTGTCGACCACGATGGCGCGCGCCACCTGCGAGGCAGACGCCCCGGCATTCGCGCGCCACAGCGGCTGCGCGAGCGCGGCAACGGCAACGATCAGAATGGCCAGCCGAACCAGCAACAGCGGGAGATCGCTGAGTTGTGTGCGGCGGGTGGGCAACAACCGTGACACGTCGAGGAAGCGCAGCGATGGAAACGGCTCCACCCGCGCCGGTCGGCGGCTGAAGAGATGCACCAGAATCGGGAGCACGAGCGTCAACAGTCCAA
>JANLVM010000693.1:0-1911 GCA_031364015.1 Gemmatimonadaceae bacterium | reverse complement strand
GAGGTGGCCGACGCACTGGACTACGCGCACCGTCACGACATCGTCCATCGGGATATCAAGCCGGAGAACATCCTGCTGCACGAGGGGCACGCGGTTGTCGCAGATTTCGGCATCGGCAAGGCGATACTGGCCGCCTCGGCGGACAACGCCACGCACACCCAGACCGGCATGATGGTGGGGACGCCGGCGTACCTGAGCCCGGAACAGGCAGCGGGTGATGACCTCGATGGCCGCAGCGATCTGTTTGCGCTTGGCTGCGTGCTCTTCGAGATGCTGACAGGAGAAGTCGCCTTCGTGGCGGCAAGCACGCCCGCGCTGATCGCCAGACGCTTCCTGTACACGCCACCGTCGGTCTCTGTGACGCGTGCCGACGTTCCGTCGACCGTCGAGGCAACCGCAGCCCGCCTGCTGCAGCAAAGCCCGGCCGACCGTTTCGCGAGTGGTGCCGAGGTGGTCGCGGCACTGCGCGCGACGCCGACTGGCTTGCCCGTCGCGGCTTCGATGAAGAGTGGACGACACGAGCGGTCGATCGCCGTGTTGCCATTCGCGAACCTGAGCGCCGACCCGGAGAACGAGTTCTTCAGCGACGGGTTGACCGAGGAACTCATTACCGATCTCTCCGGCGTGAAGGCGCTGCGGGTGACCTCCGGTGCTTCGTCGCGGCAGCTCAGGGGCACCACCAAGGGCATGCGGGAGATCGGCAGTCTACTTGGTGTGCGCTACGCGCTCACGGGCAGCGCACGCAAGGCCGGCAACGCGCTGCGTATCACGGCGCAACTGGTCGACACGACCTCCGACGCACAGGTGTGGGCCGAGAAGTTCAGCGGCACGATGGACGACGTCTTCGACGTGCAGGAGCGCGTGTCACGCGCGATCGTGAGTGCGCTGCAGGTCACGCTGTCGTCGCTCGAGGATGCACGGCTTGCGGAGCGCCCGATCCGCGACGTGCGCGCGTTCGAGTTGTACCTGCGAGCGCAGGAGCTCGTGCGACGCTACGGCGCACCGATCGAACGAGTGCTCGCGCTGCTGGATCGGGCGGACGAAATCGAGGGGCCGTCGCTTCCGCTGCGCGCATTGCGCACGTACACGACAATCATGCAGATGCGCGCCGGGATGCGAACGGATGCCCACCATCTCGAGCAGGCGGAGCGTGAGGCCCGCGCATTGCTGGAGGAAGCGCCGAACGCGTCATACGGCCATGCGCTGCTCGGTTTCGTCGCGTACGAGCGTGGCGACCTGCCCGCCACTGTGCGAGAGCTCACGCGCGCGCTGGAGTGCAACGCCAGCGATGCCGACGCGACGTTCTTCCTCGGAATCGCGCTGGAAGCCGCGGGGCAGGGCGAGGCCGCTATGGCGACCGCGACCCGCTTCCGTGAGCTCGATCCCCTTTCGCCGCTGGCCGCGATGCTTCTGAGCTCGGCTTACTGGTTCGTTGGCCGGCCGGCTGATGGAATGGAGGAGATCGAGCGCGCAGCATCGATCGACCCGGAGAACCCGATTGTACGTTGGTGCCTTGGGTACACCCATGCACTGCTTGGTCGTCGTGATTCCGCCCGGGAGCACGCGGAGTGGATGAGCGCTCACGTGCCGCAGATGCCCTACACCGCACACCTCGTGGCGCTCGTTCACGTCATGGATGGACAGTCCGCAGACGCACTCGGCGTGCTACGGAAGATCGAGGAGCTGACCTTCGACGCGCACATCACATTCCACCTCAGCGAGGCGTACGCGTTTGCCGGCGATGCGCCGAGCGCGCTGCGAATGCTGGAAGACGCGGTCGAACGAGGGTTTTATCCAGCTCCTTTCATCGCCGAACACTGCCCGTTCCTCGCGTCGCTCAGGGGGAGCGCCGCGTTCGACCGGGTGCTGGCGATCGCAACACGTCGTGTAGCCGAGTTTCGCGCCGAGCCG
>JANLVM010000691.1:0-1638 GCA_031364015.1 Gemmatimonadaceae bacterium | reverse complement strand
CCGGTTCCCGGACGGTGAGAGCTATGTTCGGCTGCTGACGCCGGTCGAGGGGCGCGAGGTCGTGCTGCTCTGCTCGCTGGACCGGCCCGATACAAAGACACTGCCGCTGCTGTTCGCCGCGGACGCCGCGCGAGCGCAGGGTGCCCTCCGCATCGGACTCGTCGCCCCCTATCTGGGGTACATGCGCCAGGACAAATCGTTCAATTCCGGCGAAGCCATAACGTCGGTCACCTATGCCAAGCTGCTGTCCGGAGCAGTCGACTGGCTCGTCACACTCGATCCGCACCTCCACCGCTATCCCACGCTGGCCTCGGTCTATTCCGTTCCGAGTTTTGTCGCGAGCGCCGCGAAACCGATCGCCGAGTGGATTCGAGGCAATCTGAACAATCCCGTGCTCGTCGGTCCGGATGAGGAGAGCTCGCAGTGGGTGGCGCGCATCGCCGAGCTTGCGCAGGCCCGTTCGACGGTGTTCCGAAAGACGCGGAGCGGCGATTTCAGTGTTGCCATCGCAGCCAAGGGACTGGCTGAAATCGAAGGCGGCACTCCCGTCATCATCGACGACATCGCCTCGAGCGCGCGTACCATGATCGAGGCGGTGCGCGTGATCGGCGAGGCCGGGCAACGCCCTCCGGTCTGCATTGCGGTGCATCCGATCTTCGCCGGTGATGCCTATGAGAAGCTTAACGCAGCCGGCCCGGCCGCGATCGTCAGCACCAACGCAGTCGCGCACGCGTCCAACGCGATCGACGTCTCCGCCGAGATCGCCACCGCGATCGAGAAGGCTTTGGCGCTCCCACCATCGACGAGTGAATCCGACGCCGCTGGAACGGTGTCAGCCTGATTGATCCACGCAGAAAGGCCAAAAGACGTGAACGAGCAACCGCGCACCCGGGTGGGACTGGTGGGATATGGCGTCATCGGCCGAAGGGTGGCCGACGCGATCCAGCACCAGTTGGACATGGAGCTGATCGGTGTCGCGGACGTGGCGGCGGACTGGCGCATCGCGCAAGCCGTCAGCCGCAGCATTCCGCTGTTCGCCGCCGCCGTAGAGGCCAGGCTACGCATGGCACAAGCGGGTCTTCCGGTGAGCGGGTCCCTAGAAGATCTGGTGGGCGCCGCCGACATCATCGTCGACTGCACGCCCAAGAGCCGCGGCGCGGCCAATGCCGAGCTTTACCGCCAGATCGGGCGGCCGTTCATTGTCCAGGGCGGTGAGGCGCATGAGGTGGCTGGCCATTCCTTCGTGGCGGAGGTCAACTACGCCGACGCAATCGGCCGCCATGCGACGCGCGTCGTCTCCTGCAACACGACCTCGATCGTGCGCACGCTCGGCTCCCTCAAACGCGCCGGGCTTCTGGCGAAGGCACGCGGGACATTGCTCCGCCGGGCGACGGATCCCTGGGAAAGCCACCTCAACGGAATCATCAACACGCTCGTTCCCGAGCCGCAACTTCCCAGCCATCAAGGGCCTGACGCGCAACTTGTCGACCCGGAGCTCGACGTCGTCACCATCGCAGTTCAGGTGCCGGAGACGATCGGCCACCTTCATGCATGGAACGTCGAGCTCACGCGGGAAACGACAAAGGACGAGGTCCTTGAGGCCTTCGCCGCGTCCTCGCGCATCTTGCTGATCGATAC
>JANLVM010000686.1:0-8567 GCA_031364015.1 Gemmatimonadaceae bacterium | reverse complement strand
CGACCAGTCTCGAGCCGCTCGCGCGCGTCGCATCGGGAACACGAGTCATGCCGACGTCGATCACGACCGCACCAGGTTTGATCATGTCTCCGGTGATCATTTCCGCGCGACCTGCGGCGACCACCAGAATGTCGGCTCGGCGGGTATGCACCGCCAAATCGCGCGTTCGGCTATTGCACACGGTTACCGTGGCATCCGCGCCTGCCCGAGCCTGCATGAGGAGTGCGGCCATCGGTTTGCCGACGATATTGCTGCGCCCCACCACCACCGCTTCAGCGCCGCTCGTCGCGACACCACTGCGCCGCAGCAACTCCATCACACCGGCCGGCGTGCAGGACACGAAGCCGTCGGTGTGTCCAATGAGGAGCTTGCCCACGTTCACCGGGTGAAAACCATCGACATCCTTGTCGGGATCTATGTGGCGAATGACCGTGTCAGGATCGATCTGCTTCGGCAATGGCATTTGTACGAGGATGCCGTGCACGTCCGGGTCAGCGTTCAGCCGTTCGACCAGAGCGAGCAGTGCCTCCTGGCTGGTGGACGCGGGCAGTCGCACGGTGGCGCCGACCATGCCGGCGGCTTTGGATGCCCTCTCCTTCGCGCCCACATACGTGGCACTGGCACTATCGTCACCAACGAGCACCACCGTCAGTCCCGGCACAACACCACGCGCGGCCAGTACCGAGACGTCGCGCGAGACCTGGGCGCGAATCGCGGCGCCGATGGCTTTCCCATCGATGACGTCAGCGCGCAAAGTCGACCGCCCGGCTCTCGCGAATGACCACCACCTTGATTTGCCCCGGGTACTGCAACTCCGATTCGATGCGCCGGGCAATTTCATCGGACAGCGCCGTCATGCGCGCGTCATCGACCTGCTCGGGCGTCACCACCACGCGCACTTCGCGTCCCGCCTGAATGGCGAAGACGCGTTCGACTCCGCGATAGCTCGACGCAATTTTCTCCAGCCCCTCGAGACGTTTGACATAGGTCTCGAAGGCCTCGCGACGTGCCCCCGGGCGCGAGCCGGAAATGCAGTCACCGGCCTGCACCAGGACCGAGACTTCGCTCTCATGCGGCACGTCATCATGATGCGCCGCGATGCAATTGACCACCAGCGGATTCTCACCGTACTTCGTCGCGACCTCCACACCCAGCTGCACGTGCGGTCCCTCGTGCTCATGCGTGAGCACCTTGCCGACGTCATGCAGCAGTGCGCCGCGCTTGGCGAGGGCGACATCCAGGCCGAGTTCAGCCGCCATCATGCCCGCCAACCACGCGACCTCTTTGGAGTGCGAGAGGATGTTCTGGCCGTAGCTTGTGCGCCATCGCATGCGCCCTATCAGTTTGATCAACTCGGGATGCAGCCCCGTCACACCGACCTCGTAGGCCGCCTGTTCGCCCGTCTCGATGATGGTGGCCTCCACCTCCTTCCGCGCCTTGGCGACGACTTCTTCGATGCGCCCGGGATGGATACGACCATCACTCACCAGCTTTTCAAGGGCCAGACGCGCGGTTTCACGACGGACCGGATCGAAACACGAGACGACCACCGTGTCCGGGGTATCGTCGATAATGACGTCGACGCCGGTCGCCAGCTCGAAGGCCCGAATGTTGCGCCCCTCACGCCCGATAATCCGACCCTTCATTTCGTCGTTGGGCAACGACACCGCCGACACCGTCGTTTCCGCCGTCGTTTCAGCCGCGACCCGCTGGACGGCCAGCGCGACGATTTTCTTGGCTTCGCGTTCCGCGTTCCGGCGCGACGACTCCCGAATCTCGCGCAGCCGATTCGCGGCATCAGCCATGGCCGCGTCTTCCATGCGCTTGATCAACTCAGCCTTGGCCTGCTCGGCGCTCAGTCCGGCGACCTGCTCCAGCCTCCGGCGGGCGTCCTCGACATGTCGATCTACCTCGTGGTCACGCTCGGTCAGGCGCGCTTCGTGCTTCCCCATCTCTGCCACGCGCTGCTGCAGTTCACTCTCGCGTCCGGCAAAAGTCTCGCGGGCGCGATCCATTTGACTGACGCGATCGAGCATCCGTTTTTCTTCACGTTCGATGTCTCCGCGGCGGTCGCGTAGTTCCTTCTCGAGCGTTTCGCGAAGCTGAAGAAGTTCGGTTTTCCCCTCGATAATGGCGCTCTTTCGAGCCGTCTCCGCTTCACGACGCGCCTCGTCGAGAATGCGGGACGCCGTTTCATCAGCCGTCGCTTTGGCGCGGTGCTGGTCGCGCATTTTTGCGCGTCCTCCCACCAGATACGCCACGACCACAGCCGAGATCACTCCCAGGGCGCCGACAAGCGCCACAACGGGAAAATCCCCCATGAGATCTATGCTCCACCGCGGCAGCGCGCGGATTGAGTGTCCTTCGCATCGCAGGGCATGCATCACCCCGGAAACGCGTACCGAACTGCGGCAGATTCACGAGTCCGGTGCCCGCTGCGCTTATCCTCGTGAACGTACGGAAATGCTTGCTACGCCGCAACCTGCGTTACCCCAGAGCGGGCTCTTCGCCTCGCTTCGCCGGCGGAAGCAACGGCCGAATATCCGACGCGAGCTGCTTGAGGTCCGCAGTGAGCGACTCGGCGGCAAGTCTTTCTCTGAATAGCTCGTCTGTGATTTGCAGAGCTGCCAATATGGCCGCTTTGTGCGTCTCCGCAGTGGCGCCACTGGAAAGGATGGCTCGGATCGTCCGATCGACGTGCTCCGCCACCGCTTCGGTGTGAGACGTCGACGCCTCCGTGCGCAGCGTGTACTCCTCGCCGACAATTCGAACCCGAACGACGGTCTTCGGGTCGGTCACCGCTCAGCACCGCTCGAGAGCTGCTGGCGCAGAAATCGGACTCGATCGGCCACCTGTGACGTGCGCTCCCGCGCTTCGGTGATTCGAGCGCGTAGGCGCTCATTCTCAAGTTGAAGACCCTCGGACGAGGGGGAGACCTCGTTGCCTGCCGCCGCCCCGACCGGCGCGCTTTCGACGGCTTCCAACGCGTGCTGTCGTTCCGACTCGCGGGCGGCCGTGAGATTGGCGTCGAGCATCGCGATCTGATGCTCAAGTTCTCGCGTTCGCGACTCGGCAGCGAGCGCGCGACGCCGATAGCCGGCGAGCTGTTCGCTGAGGTTGCGGACGAGCGTATCGAGCTCGCGAAAGGCGGCGACGTCAGGTCGCACGTGGACGGATTCCCAATTCCTTGTCGAGGGTGTCAAGCAGGCGCGCGCGGCGCCCTTCGATTTCCTTCTCCCGCAGGGTGCGCTCTGGGTGACGAAAGGTCAATCTCCAGGCCAGACTTCGTGTGCCTGCGGCGACACCACTCCCACGGAACTCGTCGAAGAGCACCACCCGTTCAAGCAGCTCGCCCGCCGCAGCGCGCAATGCGGCCTCAACCGCTGCGGCGGTGACCCCATCGGGGACGATGAGCGCCAAGTCGAATTCTGCCGCCGGCGTTGTTGGTAGCGCTCGCACGCGCCAGCCCGGCGACATCGGTTCGGTCCGTTCACGCGATGCTCTTTGCGATGCGCTTTGCGATGCACTTTGCGATGCTCTTTGCGACGCGCTTTGCGATGCGCCGTGCGATGCGCCGTGCGCGTGCTGTCGCGCGGGAGCGACATCGTCCGACTCCAGCACCCCCAGGGTCACTTCCACACCGAACGCCTCCGAGGCCCACACCGGCCGATTGAGCCCAACGCGCTCGACGTGCCCCACCTCACCACGACCTTCGACATTCAGCACCCACAGCACGGGCTCGGCACCGGGCGTGCACGTAAACGCCGCGCCGGGGAACGCCCCCACTACCATTTGTTCGGCGAGGGCTTTCGCGTCCCACACGTCAAATGCGGGTGGCTGTGGCTCGGTGAAATGCGACGGACGTCGACCACCCATGACCAACGCGCCGACACGCACCTCCTCGCGCGGCAACCGCGCGTCGGAGGCTACGAAGGCGTTCCCGATTTCGAACAATCGGATGTTGCCTTGCATGCGCGCAAGGTTGTACTCCGCACGTCGCGCCAGCGTATCAAGCAGTGAGGCTCGCAAGAAGGGTTCGTCTTCGGCGAGCGGGTTGCGAACGCGGGGCGACTTCGCGTCGCCGGTGGCCGTAAACGGCATCGGTCGTGTCTCCGAGAGCCCGAGTCCCACCAGCACATCACGCACCCGACGACCCGCCAGATGCAGCGGATGGTCCGGCGTGTTGCCCGGTCGCGATGGTCGCATCTCATCCGGAAGCGCGTCGAATCCGATCAGACGCGCAACCTCTTCAATCAGGTCGACCTCGAACAGCAGGTCGTGCCGCCACGACGGTGGGATGACGGTCAACGCGTCGTCGGCGTCCGTTACGGTGCACCCCAGCGACGTCAGTCGTCGCACGATCTCCGACACCGGGACATACACACCCAGCACGCGTGCCATGCGTGCCGGTCGTAACGCGACTGGCGCCGATTCCTGCGCGTCGGCACCAACCATGAGCAACGTGTCGACCTGTCCACCGGAAACCTGCGCGATCAGCGCTGCGCCGATTCGCGCGATCTCACGCACGGCGGCTGGGTCCACGCCGCGCTCGAAGCGATAGCTCGCATCGGTGGACAGCCCCACCGCGCGACGCACACGACGCACGAAGCGTGGTTCGAACACCGCCACCTCCAGCAGCACCTCGCGTGTGGCATCGGTGACCTCGGAATCCCGACCCCCCATCACTCCCGCGAGCGCGACCGGACGCGCATCATCGCAAATGACCGTCGTGCCTTCCGGTACGGAGCGCGTCACGCCGTCGAGCGTTACCATCGACTCGCCCGCGCGCGTGGGCCGCACGACAATCGTGGAGTTTTGCAACTTCGCCAGATCGAACGCGTGCGCCGGCTGACCGAATCCGTGCAGCACGTAGTTGGTGACATCAACCACGTTGCTGATACTGCGTTGTCCAATGCTTTCCAGTCGCTTCACGAGCCAGGCCGGACTCGGACCCACGGTTACGCCGCGAATGATGACGGCCACGTACAGCGGGCAGCTCGCGGAATCGTCCACCCGCACCGTCACGCCACCTGTTGTCGCACTGCGCACACCGTGCGCTTCCGCGAGCTCCAACTGCACGTCACCCACGTCGCTCACCGGTACCGGGAAGCATTCGGCGCCCGTGATGGCGGCGATCTCGCGCGCCACCCCGCGATGCGACAACAAGTCAGGTCGATTCGGCAAGACATCCAGGTCGAGACGGGTGTCGGCCAGTGACAACACGTCCAGCAATGGTGTGCCTGGTGCGGCGTCAGTCTCGAGTGTCATGATGCCGTCGTGCTCTTGCCCGAGACCGAGCTCGCGCGGCGAACAGAGCATTCCGTTGGACGTCTCGCCGCGAATTTTTCGCTGCTCGATCTTGAGACCGCCCGGCATGACCGTGCCAGTGCGGGCGAACGGATACTTGTGTCCCGCGACCACATTCGGTGCACCACATACCACGTCGAGCAGCGTGCCGCTGCCATCATCGACTTTGGTAACCCACAAACGATCGGAGTTCGGATGACGTGCGGCCTCGACGACCTGGGCGATGACGAACGGCGACAGGTCAGCGCCCAACGGCTCGAGGCCGTCGAGTGTTACGCTGTGCCGGCTGAGTAACTCCCCAACGTGCTCGGCGCTCAGCGCATGGGGTACGTACTGCTTGAGCCACTCATGGGAGACGATCATCGGGCGAACTGCTCCAGGAATCGAACATCGGAATCGTAGAACTGACGAATATCGTTGATGCCATAGCGTGACATCGCAATGCGTGCGGGTCCCATACCAAATGCCCAGCCCGTATACTGCTCACTGTCCAAGCCGGCCGCGTCGAGCACGTTCGGATGCACCATGCCGCACCCCAGAATCTCGACCCACCGCAATCCCTTGCCGTCGTTGAGGTCGACTTCGACGTCCATCTGCGCGCCGGGTTCGACGAACGGGAAATACGACGGTCCGAAACGCACGCGGCGCGACGCGCCGTAGAATCGCCGCGCAAACTCGGCGAGGGTGGCTTTGAGGTCGACGAACGAAATGCCTTCGTCGACCGCGAGCCCCTCGAGCTGCATAAACGCCGGCGCGTGCGTGGCGTCAAAGAAATCGCGGCGATACACCTGCCCGGGTGCTAACACGCGCACCGGAGGGGCGACGCGCTGCAGCGTGCGCACCTGCACCGGCGACGTGTGCGTGCGCAACAGCGTGTCATCGCCGAGATACAGGGTGTCGTGCAACTCCATCGCCGGATGATCGTGCGGGAAGTTGAGCGCGCCAAAGTTGTACCACTCTGTTTCAGCCTCCGGTCCCAGGGCGATGCTGAACCCCAGCTCGCGGAAGATTTCACAGATCTCGTCGATCACGAGGGTGACGGGATGGAGCGTACCCTGCCACACACGGCGGGCCGGCATGGTGGCGTCGAATGCGTCGACGCTGCGGCCTGCGACCTGCCGCGTCGCAAACGCGGTGAGGGAATCCTGAATCGTGCTCTTGAGAGCATTGAACGCACCACCGGCCGCGCGTCGATCGTCCGCGGACAGCGCGCGCAGTGCTCCCTGCAACGCATTCAGTCGATCATCCTTGAGTGTGTTGAGCTGACCTTTCACCACGTCGAGTCGCGTGGTCGGATCGACGCTGGCGAGTAGTGCGCGCGCATCGGTCGCCAAGGCATCGGCTAGAGCGAGATACTCAGAGAGTTGCACAGGAAAAGTTGAAAGTGCCGTGATACGGTGCGGGGAGCACCGGTGTGATGCGCGCAGGGCCGGCGTCCCTGAAGGCAGCCGGCCCTGCGACAACGAGCCTGCGCCAACGGCGCTACGCGGCGCTCTTCGCGGCGTCGAGCGCCTTGCGCACTTGCTCGGCGATGGCGGCAAACGCTTCTGGTTCACGCACCGCAAGATCGGCCAGCACCTTGCGATCGATCTCGATGCCCGAGGCATGGAGACCACTGATGAAGGCGCTGTACGACATGTCGTGCAGTCGGGCTGCAGCGTTGATGCGCACGATCCAGAGGCGACGGAAGTCGCGCTTCTTGTTCTTGCGATCGCGATACGCATACCGCCAGCCACGTTCCACGGTTTCCTTTGCGGCCTTCCAGAGCTTGGACCGGCCGCCAAAGGCACCCTTGGCGTGCTTCATGATTTGCTTTTTCCGCTTGAGGCGGACGACGTTGGATTTTACGCGTGGCATGGATCGATCTCCCTAAGCGAGTATGAGACGCTTGATGCGCTTGATTTCGCCATTCGTGGTCACGATGGTCGGTCGGCGCAGATTACGCTTCCGCTTCGGATCCTTCTTGGTGAGGATGTGACTCTTGTACGCTTTCAAGCGCCGAATCTTCCCCGATCCCGTCACGGAGAAGCGCTTCTTGGCGCCGCTATGGGTTTTCATCTTTGGCATGGTACGCTCACGGCTGCGGTAAACTGTCTCGTGTTCGAGACAGGCCTTCATCGATTCACGCGCTGACTATTTCGGCGCGAGGATCATCGTCAGAGACTTTCCTTCCATCAACAGGGCACTTTCAACCTTCGCCAGATCAGCGAGTTCGACCGACACTCGGTCAACGACCTGCCGCCCGAGCTCGGGATGCGCGATCTGTCGGCCGCGAAACATCAACGTCACCTTCACCTTATTTCCTTCTTCGAGGAAGCGTCGCGCGTGGCGCGTCTTCGTCTCGAAATCGTGATCGTCAATCCCGGGGCGGTACTTGACCTCCTTGAGATGGATCACGTGCTGCTTCTTTTTCGCCAGCCGCGCCTGCTTGGCCTGTTCGAACTTGAATTTCCCGAAGTCCATGATGCGAACCACGGGAGGCCGCGCGGCGGCCGCCACTTCGACTAGATCCAGCCCCTGCTCCTGTGCCTGGGCCAATGCCACGTCGACTTCCATGATGCCGAGCTGACTTCCGTCGGCGGCGATCACGCGAACGGGGCTGATCCGGATTTGCCGGTTCACCCGTGGCGGACGCTTGGTCGAATCCTGAATAGGCCGAACTCCAAGTGAAGAGATACAGAAAACGCGGACCCCTGTAAGGAATCCGCGTCGTAACGACCACGCTCCCGCGCGCGCCTGGACGCGTTGGAAGTGACCGGTGCGATGGACTCCAGCAGCACACCCCGGGAAATGCGCACATTCCGCGTTGGGGGCCGAAGGGTGGGTTGGGCGTCGCTGCCCAACCGCTTCTCGGTTGTTATACGTCTAGAACAACTCCTAACCTCTGAAACCTAGGCACCTTACGCCAGAGGTCAAGTCCCACGTCCGGCCCTATTCAGCCAATCGGTATCCCTTTCCGTCCATCGCCACGCGTCCAAAGCCAACGTGCGCATCGTGCTCGAACACCAGTTGCCAGTCGTTGGCCAAGGCTTCCGCCAGGAGCACCCGTTTGGACTCGAGCGTCACCAGCGGCTCGACGTCGTACCCCATGATCCACGGCAACGGCAGGTGGTGGCTGGTAGGCACCACGTCGCCGAGAAAGCAAAGGGTCTCTCCGCCAGAGCGGAGGACGACGCTTTGATGGAACGGCGTATGTCCAGGCGTCATGCGAACACTGATGCCAGATCGGAGCTCCTGCGCACCGTCGATCAGGTCGAACC
>JANLVM010000646.1:0-10206 GCA_031364015.1 Gemmatimonadaceae bacterium | reverse complement strand
CATGGCGGCCACCACGACGCCCACGAGAAGCGGCAGTGAGAACCCCTCAACACGAATGGCTTCGGGAAGCTTGAGCACCACCGCCGCCAGCGTAATGGGCATGCTCATGAGAAAGCTGAAGCGCGCCGCGCTTGCCCGGTCGAGATGCAGCGCGCGTCCGGCGGTAATCGTCGAACCGGAACGCGAGACGCCAGGGATAAGCGCTAACACCTGCGCGCACCCCACGAGAATCGCATCACGCAGGGTCACCTCTTCGATCGCGCGCGTTCGCACGCTCCATCGGTCTACCGCCCACAGCACGATCCCCATGACCGCGAGCGTGGTGGCAATCAGCGCGGGCGACCGAAAGGTCGTCGCCGCGTAGTCATTGAGCAGCAGGCCGCCGATCCCGGCGGGAATGGTGGCGACGATCAGGTAGACCGCCCGTTTCTCGTGCACCGTCCTGATGCGACGCGTCCGTACGATTTGGGCGACGCTGGCGATCATGTCGATCCATTCGCGACGGAAATACCATACCAGCGCCACCAGTGTCCCGAAATGCAATGCGACGTCGAAGGCGAGACCCTGATCGGGGAACTTCAGAAAATACGGAGCGAGCGCGAGATGGGCGGAACTGGAGATGGGCAATAGCTCGCCAAATCCTTGCACCAGCCCCAGGATGATCGCTTGCGTGATCGTCATACCTGTTGAGTGGGCGACACCTTCGTTGCTGCCGCAAGCGTTCGCTCATAGATCGATTCGTACTGCGCCACCACGGCGTCCCGGGAGAATCGGCGGCGGGCATCGGCGGCCGCCGCATCACTCATGACCTGCCATCGCGCGGGATCCCGCAGCAGCGCGATGCCAACACGCGCCATCGCGTCGACATCACCGACCGCGCACAGGTGCCCGGTGACGCCCTGCGTGACCACTTCGGGAAGGCCACCCGCGTCGGCACCGATCACCGGCACACCACTGGCGAGCGCCTCAAGCGCACTGAGGCCAAACGACTCTTTGTCGCTCGTGAGCAGAAACAGGTGTGCGCCGGCCAGGAGTGGCGCGATCGCATCGATCTTGCCCAGGAACAACACCGACTCCGCGACGCCAAGCTCCCGCGCCTCGGCTTCGGCCTCTATGCGATCGGGACCGTCGCCAACCATCAAGAGCATCGAGGGGACGGCGGCGTTTACTTGTGCGAAGACTTGCACAATATCCCGCACCCGTTTTACCGGTCGAAAGTTCGAGATATGCATGAGCACTTTGCGACCCTTGAGGACGTCATCAGGGATCGGGAACACATGCCGCGCGCGATCGAAGAGTTGCGGATCGATGAAGTTGTGGATGACTTCAACATCGCATCCCACGCATCCGAAGGCGCGGTACGTTTCGTCGCGCAAGTACTCGGATACCGCCGTCACCGCATCCGACTTTTCAATGGAGAATCGTGTGATGGTATAGAACGAGCGCTCCTGGCCAACAATCGTGATATCGGTGCCATGGAGTGTCGTGACCACCTTCACGTCGGCGCCCCCTTCGCGCAGCATCTCGCGCGCGATCCACGCACTGGTGGCGTGAGGAATGGCGTAGTGACAGTGCAGAATATCCAGTTGATGGTCGCGCACGACTTCGTGCATACGAACCGCAAGCGCCAGATCGTAGGGCGGATATTCAAACAGCGGATATCGACCGACATCGACCTCGTGAAACCAGACGCGCGGAAGGAAATTGGGCAGCCGAAACGGTTGCTGGTAGGTGATGAAATGCACCTCGTGCCCTCGCGCCGCGAGGGCAATCCCCAACTCCGTTGCGACTGCGCCCGAGCCGCCGTACGTCGGGTAGCAGGTGATGCCGATTCTCATGAGTCGCTCCCGTCTGCGGATGTCCACCACGCGCTCGCCTGAGCCAACGCATCGTGGTCGCTGCTGTCAAGCCGCGTCACCTGTTCGTGTGGCAATTGGTGCCGACACCAGGTGCGTTGGCGCTTTGCATACTGCCGTGTCTCGATGACGACCCGCTGGACGGCGTGCTGTGGAGAGATCACCCCGGCGACCGCTTCCCGAATCGTGGCGTACCCGCTGGCCTTCCAGGCCGGCGCATCAGCCGGAACATGCGACATCAGCGTACTCACTTCCTCGAACCAACCGGCGGCGACCATCCCCTCAACGCGCTGCGTGATTCGAGTCGCCAACCCGGCGCCCGGATCGACCACAAGATAGCGCGCGCCACCCGACGACGGAGGCAACCGAAGCTCACCTGGTGCCGGTGACTCGCTGAGACGCCGCCCCGCGAGCAGCGCGGTCTCCACGGCACGCAATCGCTGCGTGCGGCCTAGCGCCGCGCGTGCTGGATCCAACCGTTGACACCAGCGCTCGAGTTCAGCGGTGTCGAGCGTTGCCAGCCACGGTTCCAGTGCGGCCCGTCGATCCGGATCGAGACTCGGGGCCACATCGAACGGATGCACCCGCGCGCGCACGTAAAATCCCGTGCCTCCAACGATCAGCGAGTCGTGGCCGCGGGCGCGGGCGTCGGCACTCCAGCCCACCGTATCGTGGGCCCATTGATGCGCTGAGTATCGCACCGTGGGATCCAGCACATCAATGCCGTAGTGCCGTACCCGCTGCCGTTCCTCGGCGCTGGGCTTCGCCGTGCCAACGTCGAACCCTTGGTAGAGCTGACGCGAATCGGCGCTAATGATCGCCAGCCCGAATCGCTCAGCGAGATGCAACGCGATCGACGATTTTCCCGCGGCCGTCGGTCCCATGATGACCCGCAGGGTGCGAGGAGGGCGGACCGTGTCGCTCACTTGCGACCGAAACGCCGATCGAGCTCGTCCCACGAGAGGCGTACAATGGTTGAGCGCCCGTGTACGTCGTGTGCGGCAAGACGCGTTTCCGCGAGGCCGATATACAAGCTGCGCATTTCTCCCGGCGAGAGCGCGTCGCCGGCCTTGATGGCCGCCTTGCAGGCGAATGTGGCGGCGAGCCGTTCGTGGCGTTTCGCATCTGCCGGGGAGCGATCGCCCGTCAGGGCGGCGAGCGTTTCACGCAAACAGCGCTCGGCATCGAAGCGCGGGTGCGGCATGGGCACCGACTGGACAATCAACGAGTGTCCACCGAAATGTTCAATTTCGAAACCAAGCGACTCGAACGACCCGCGATTGGCGTCGAACGCCTCCGACTCGTCGGGTCCAAGGTGCAGCGTCATCGGAAAGAGCAGCCGTTGACCTGGGGCGTCGCCCCGTTCGAGCGTGCCCATGAATTGCTCGTACAACACGCGCTCGTGTGCCGAATGCTGATCAATCAGTACGACGCCATCCTCGTGTTCGAACAACAGGTACGTGCGTCGCAACTGCATGAGCACGGGCACCTGCAGTGTCGGCGCCACGTAGCCGTCTGCGTGATCCGGTGGAATCGACGTGGCATTACCGCCCACGGGATCGCTCGCCACCGATATCCCCCCACGGTCCACCCATTCGCCGCTCGTTGCGGGGGCCGGCGACGCGAACAGGCCATCGAGTGCCTGACGGTGACGCAAGTCCGCCGGTTCAAGCGTGTGAATATCCTGGCGCCAATCGGCGACGGGCGCTGGAGTCCAGGTGCGCCAGCCGATGCCCGCGCTGGCATCGAGTACGCCGAGCGCGCGCCGCACCGCCTGTTCCACGGCGCGCTCGACCGGCCAACGCTCCCGCAGGCGCACTTCCGACTTTGCCGGATGGACATTCACATCCACGCTATCGCCGGGCAGGTGCAACTGCAGAATCAGCGACGGACGCATCCCCGCCGGCAGCGTGGATCGATAGGCCGCTTCCGCTGCGCGCACGAGTCCGTGATCACGAATCACGCGCCCATTGATCATGAGCAACACGCGGCGCGTTCCCGCGCCGACATCGGCAGGTCGCTCCACGAGTCCGGTGGTGTGCACCGGTCCTTGCACGTCATCGACGGCGATAAACCGTTCCATCTCGCGATGACCCCACAGTGCCGCCAGTCGGGTGCGCAGATCGCTGGCGACCGGCAGTTCCAGCACGACCTTGCTCTCATGGCGCACGGTGAAATGCACGTCGCGTCGCAGCCCGGCGATGGAGTGCATGGTCTCGAGAATTCCCCGCCACTCCGAGCGCGCTGATCGGAGAAACTTCTGGCGCGCCGGTGTGTTGTAAAACAGTCGCGTGACCGTCACCGTGGTCCCGCGGCGGCGCGAGACGTCGCGCGTTTCCAGCACGGCTCCTGCTGCCGCACGTACCAGCGTCCCCGCGCCATCCTCGGTCGCCGTCTCAATCTCGAGCTCGGACACCGAGGCGATCGCCGGCAATGCCTCACCACGGAACCCATAGCTGCGCACACCCACCAACTGTTCGGCCGAGGTAATCTTGGACGTGGCATGCCGTTCCAGCGCCAGTAGGGCGTCTGCTCGATCCATTCCCGCGCCATCGTCGGCGATGCGTACCAGCGCGCGACCGCCGTCTTCAATCGTGACGACAATGGTTGTCGCGCCAGCGTCGAGTGCATTCTCCACCAACTCCTTTACGACCGACGCCGGCCGTTCGACGACTTCGCCGGCCGCAATCTGATCGGCCACGGCGCTGGCGAGTATGGCAATGCGAGGCATATGCGAGCTCAGCGCGCCGGAAGGTCGCGCGGCAACCGTTCCGGTAGCGAATCCGAGAGCGGCCCTGCCATCGGTACCTGCAACGCCTCCAGGCGCGCTGCGGGCAGCCAGCCTTTTCGACCATCGGCGTGCACGATGCGCTGCCACGCGTCGCGAGATTCGCCGACGCGAACCACGTCGCCGGTCGTGACACCGCCCATCGCATCCGCATCGGTGCCGGGAGCGATACGCAGCGTTTCTGGTCGCGTCACCACGGCCAGTGCGGACGCGTCGAGTGCCCGCATACCCCACCACGCGGCGCCAGCCGACAGTGCGGCCAGCACCAGCGCCAGTCGCGCCGTGTCACGTACCCAACGCGACGCAGGCGATGCCGCCAACGCGGCGGGATGTCGCCGTCGCCACGCGCGCACGCTTAACACTCCCCAGCCCGCGAGCCACAGGATCAACGCGGCGCGCACAAGCCACGCCACGGGAAACATCGGCACATCCGCAATACCGCCGCGTGATCCCGACGGCAGCATGCTCATGTGTTCCTGTATATCGACCGCGAGTGGTTCGAGCCGAGCGGCGCGTTGCCAGGCAATTACCGCATTGACGGTGTCACCCGCCGCCCAGGCTGCGGTTCCCCAGTCGGTCAGGAGATCGGGGTTGCGCGGATGTTGCGCGGCCAGCGCGCGGAAACGCTGGGCGGCCTCAACAAAGGCGCGACGCGCATACGCATCGTGCGCGGTGGCGTACGCGGTGGCGTACGCGACCATCGGATCGCCTGCCGAGACGCGTGTCGGCGCGTCGGCGTACGGCACACTCACCTGGCTGTGTAGTGGCGTGCGGACGGCGCAGACCCACACCAGTCCGAACAGCACGTGCAGCGCGACCGTCGTCGAGACGGGAATCTGGCGACCACTCGGGAGCGCCTCGGTTTCCACGCGACGCAGCAGGTCTTTCGCGCGAGCGGCCACGACCGCCTCCGCGTTGGCGCCGGATGCGCTCACCTCGCGGCGGTCGACATCGTCCGACGCAAATCCCAGCTCATCAAGCCGCTCCAGCAGCGTCAGCATGTCGCGCGTGGTTTCTCGCGTCACCCCGGCGCGGCGCAACACCCGCGCCACATGCCGCCGCGAGACGAGTGCCTGCGGGTTCTGCGCGAAGCGACTGGAGAGCGCTGCGAGCAGGGTCCGACGCGTGGTGCGAGCGGCGCCGCGCTCGCCGTGCGCACTGTCGCTTGTCGGTGCACCCACCGCCCCGCTGTCCCGAGCGACCCGACGACGCCGCGGTGCCCGCTTCGCCGCGCGCGACCACCAGAGTGCCGGAAGTGGCACCACCATCGATAACACGAGCCACCACAACCACGTGGTTGGCGGGCGACCCCTGCCCGACCATGTCACAACGGTGCGCGACGTTCCGGTGGGCGCGCGCAGCGGTAACAGCGTCGCCGATTCGCCGTCGTTGGACACGGCGAGGGCCCCGGTACGAATGGACAGCTCCATTGGCGCCGACTCGGCGACGGCATATCGCGCCACGTACGGATCGAAGTAGGCGTAGCGCAGCGAGGGGATACCCACGCGCCCATCACGCGCCGGTGTGAGAATCCAGTCGAACTCCTTCGCTCCGCGCACCAGTGATCCGCTGCTGTCCACAAAGATTCGCTCAGTTCCAGCCACGAGCGACGCCCACTCCAATTCGATGTTGGGCCGCGGAAGAAGCTTGACGTTTCCGGTACCCTGCACGCGAAGCGTCAGCACGATGGGATCACCCACACGCACCGACGTCGTATCGATACGCACCGATGATTTGAACACCCCAACGGCCCCGTTGAAGTCGTCAGGTCGGTCGTCGGTCGGCAACGCCTTCACGATGAACGACGCGCTTTCGGCTCGTACCACGAACCGTTCCTCCCGGCTGAAATAACTGGACGACTGCGGCAGCCCATAGGTGAGCTGTGGCGCCGGAACGACGTGGGTACCTGACGCCACGGGAAACAGCGCTCGCTGAAACACGTGCGCTTCGAAAACTGAACCGGAATAGTTGCGCGCCGGCACGCGCGTGGGTGTGCCCAATTCATACGCCAGCAGGCCGCGCAGTTCGGGCGGCAGAAATTCGGGATTGCGGCGAAGTCGCGTGCGCGCGTCGGGACTCAGCATCACCGCAACCTGGTATGTGACCTGTTGGCCGACAAACACGGTGGTCGGAAGCACAATGGCATGGAAGTCGATTGGACGCTGCGGGTTCATGGTGACGCGATCGAGAATCGCCGTCGCACTGCTTTGCGCCCCAAGCGCGCTTGAGCAGACCACCAGGCCTATCGCCACCCGCACGGTGTGCCTCACCAGTCTTTCCCCGCTGGCGGCACGCGTCCCTTTTTCTGTTTACGTCCCTGCACATCGCGCTCCTCGCGCGCGGCACTGTTGAGCAGCGCTTCGGCCTGTCGCTGATCGAGTGAACCCTGGGGGGGCGCTTCTTGTTGATCCTTCCCATCATTGCCACCGCCACCGCCACCGCCTCCGCTCGTGGGAGGCGGCGGCCGCAGTGCGAGCTCGTAGTTCCACTTCGCGTCGCCGTCGCTGGCGCGGTCCATGAGGAGTGCCCGATAGGCGGCACGGGCGGCCCCCAGCGCGGTGCCGGCGTCAGGGTTGTCGCTCAAACGTCCGACCAGCAACTGCGCGAGCCCCGCGTTGTAGCGCGCCCGCATCCGCAATTCGCCATCGGTACTGCGACGCACGGCTTCCAGTAGCTCCACGGCTTCTGGAAGGGAGTCGGCTCGCAGCAGCGCGGTGCCCAGGTTGTAGCGCGTCATGGCTGTGGTATCGCCCTCGGCGATCATGTCACGATAGCCAGCGATCGCCGCCTTGATGTTGCCATCGGCGAAGAGTCGGGCGGGATCGGGTGGACGGGCGCACCCCGCGGCTGCAGCGACAACCACCAGCAACAGGGCGTGGACCGAGGCCGAGGCGCCCAACCGATTCACACGCGCCACCCGTCGCGTAAGTGCCCACGTGTCGTACAGCAGGATCAGCAGCGCCGGCACCAGTGCCCAGAGAAATCGAGACACGTGATCCTCGCGCGAGTCGACGGTGCGTCGGGCCGTGCGCAATGCACGAAGCGCACCGCGCACCCGTGTGGCCTTATCGGACGCGTCCGCCGCGATGAATGTGCCGCCAGCGGCGTCGGCAAGGCGCTTGAGCAGCACGGGGTCGTATTTCGTGACAATAATGTTTCCATCGACATCGCGCTTCTCGCGAATGGCATTCCCCTCGCGAACCGGAATCGTACTGCCGCGTTGCGTACCGAATCCCACAGCTACCAGACTGATACCTTTACTGCCCGCTTCACGAGCGGCGGCCACGACATCGTCGGCGGGCTCGAACGCTTCTCCATCGGTCATCAGGACCAGCGCGCGATCGGCACTCCCATCACTGGCGAGCAGCAGCTCGCTGCCTTGGCGAATAGCTCGCGCGATAGAACTGCCACCTTGCCCGACCACCGTCGGGTCGAGGTTATCCAGGAACAGTTCGATCGCGCCGTCGTCGGTGGTGAGCGGCGTGAGGATATAGCTGCGTCCCGCGAACACCAACAGGGCAACACGATCGGCCCGCGACATCGCTCGTAAGCGACGCACCTCCTGCTTCATCCGTTCCAACCGCGACGGTCGTTCATCAGTAGCGGTCATCGATAGTGACGCGTCGAGCGCGATCGCCATATCGATGCCGCGCCCCGTGCTCGGTCCGCGGGCGACTCCCCAGCGGGGTCCGGCCAACGCAATGCCCGCTAACACGGTCACCGTGACCAAGCGCACCGTTCGAGCGCCCGGACTGCTGCCATGCAGGTGCACCAGGCGCGTGAGGGCGCCGGGCTCGGCGAATCGTCCCAATCGTTCTCGACGTTGGCGCGCCCGCACCCGTTGCAGCGCCCACACGGCAAGTGGTAACACCAACACCGCGAGCAAAGCCCACGGCAGGTCGAAGAACAGGCGCGGCATCGCACTCATGACCGCACGCTCATGGCAGCACGCTCATGGCAGCACGCCCCGCCGCGCCAGAATCAGCAACTCGGCCAGTAGCGCCGCGAGTGCGAGTGCTAACGGCCAGCGGAATTGTTCTGTGTACCGCACGAACGCGCGTTGTTCAACGACGGAGCGTTCGAGCGCGTCGATCTGCTCGTAAATGTTTTGCAACGCCTCCGCGTCCTTCGCGCGGAAATATCGCCCGCCAGTGACGTTGGCCACATCCTTCAGCAAGGTCTCGTCGATGGTTACCTGGCGATTCTCGTAGCGCAATCCGAAGAGACTTCGACTCACGGGCACCGCCGCCATCCCTTCACTGCCCACGCCGATCGTGTAAATCCGAATTCCAAACGCGGCAGCGGCTTGCGCCGCGGTGCGCGGATCGATGGCGCCGCGATTATTCTCGCCATCGGTCATGAGCACCATGACGCGCGAGCGTCCTGGCGCGGTGCGCAGACGATTTGCGGCCGTGGCGATGCCGGTCCCGATTGCCGTGCCGTCCTCCAGCTGTCCCACTTGCAGATTGTCGATGGCCGCGAGCAACACCGGGTAGTCGGTGGTGAGCGGCACCTGCGTGAGCGCTTCACCAGAGAACGCGACAAGTCCGACGCGATCGGATTTCCGACCCATGACGAATCGCCTGACTTTGTCCTTGGCCACCTCCATGCGATTCTGCGGCTGGAAGTCTTCGGCCAACATGGAACTTGAAATGTCGACCGCCAATGCGATATCGATGCCTTCGCTTGACACGCGTGTCACACGCGCGCCAGATCGCGGTTGCGCGACCGCAACGATGAAGCCCGCCACGGCGAGCATCCGCAACCAGGGCACCACGCGCATCCACGCCAGCGTTGGGCGCGGTCCACGCGCCAACACGCCCGCGAGGGGAAAGGGAATAGTGTCCTGGTCACGGACGCCCCGCCGCCGCCACCACGTCCACATCGGTATCAACAGCAGCAACGTCAAGGCGATGGGATGGGCGAAATTCACACCCAGCACCGACAGACCGTCACCCTGCCACGCGGTCCAATCGAACTGTCGCATCCGGTCGAGCAGACTGTTCATGTCGCACCGGCCTTTGGACGACGCGCGCGTCGCCGCGCGTCTTCTTCAGTCGCTCGCCGGGCCAGGCGTTGCGACTCCCGATCCGCGCGTGCCGACGTCTGCTTGTCGACTTCGTCGCGGTGGCGACGCGCCACTTCGGCCTGTTCGACCGACTCCACCAGCGCACGCGCCTCGGCTTGCAATTCGCGGGCACGCACTCCCGATACATCGCGATGCGCAAACTTGATGGCGTCGGCGTCGGCCAGCAGCGACGCCAGACGATCGTGCGGTACCCGTGCATCGGTCTCAATGGCCACCAGGAGTTCAGCACTGGTGCCGGCGAGAATCGCGGCGGGCACGCGGGCAGACAAATAGGTTCGCAATATTTCGACGCCCAGCGCCACGGCGCGACCGCGCTCGCCCAAATCTGCCAGGGCGAGACGCTGCAATCGATCAAAATCGTGTATCGCACGCGCGAACACATCGAGGGGAGCTGTGGCGCGTTTGACCACACGATGTCGGCGGCGACGCCACGCCCACCAGAGCAACGCCAACGCAGCCACAGCGGCGGCGGC
>JANLVM010000576.1:0-1858 GCA_031364015.1 Gemmatimonadaceae bacterium | reverse complement strand
GTGCTGCTCGAGCGCGGGTTGCGGCTCTGGGAAACCATTTGGCGCAAGGCGCAGACGGGTGGAACGCAGACGGCCTTGCTCGAGCAATTCGCCGACAACTACGCGTTCTACAACAACGTGCTGCTGAGACTTCAGGTGAGTGCGCCCGACAGTCTCTACGCCGAGCGAACATTGCAGCTGGCGGAGTCCTCCCGCAGCCGCGTGTTGCAGGAATCGTTGCACGACATTCGGCTACGACTCTCGCGCGGCGTGGACTCGGCGACGACGGCAACGATCCGGACACTGCAGAGCGAGATCGATCGGGCAGCGACGGCATACTCACGGTCGCCAACCAACGCGACCGAGCGTGCGGTCGATTCACTGCTCGCCGCCTACGATGCGCTGACGTCGGCCACGCGACGTGAGAATCGACTGATCGACCGGACCTCGGCGCCACCGACACTCACCATCGCGGAACTGCGGCAACGAGTCCTCGATCCCGAATCCGTGTTGCTGGAGTATCAGCTCGGTGACGGTCGCAGCCATCTTTGGGTGGCGACCACGGACACAGTGGTGGCGTTCTTGCTCCCTCCGCGCGATTCGTTGACGCGCATGATCACGGCGCTGCATGCCAGTGTCTCGGCGCGAACGAGGCACGTCGCGGGCGAAAGCGCCGTGAGGTGGCGCAGCCGCATCGGGGACGCCGACCGCGCGTACACGCGTGGGTCGGAAGCATTGAGTCAGGCGCTTCTCGCACCGGCGCGCGCGTTCATGCGCGGGAAACGCCTCATCATCGTACCTGCGGGCGCCCTGTATCTGGTTCCCTTCGGTGCACTGCCCGACCCCGACGTTGCGGCGCCTGCCGCCGCTCCCCTCATTGTCGGACACGAGATCGTGTATCTCCCGTCCGCTTCGACGGCCGTACTGCTGCGCGATCGACTCCGACCAGCCAGCCGTGACCGAGAGCTCATGGTCATCGCCGATCCGGTGTTCTCCAGCGATGATGGCCGTGTGGCTGTAAACGGCCGTGTCGCAACTGTTTCGAGGCCGCAAGGTGGCGCCATGGCTCGCGATACGACCGCCTTCGTGCGGAGCCTTCGAGGAACAGACGTCTCGGCGGGCGACGCCTTGTTTGCTCGTCTGCCGTCGGCTCGTCGAGAGGCAGAGGCAATAGTGAGGCTCGTCGGAGCAAACAAAGCGCGCGCTGCGTACGACTTCGATGCCAGCGTAAAGACAGTGCTTGATACGGCAGCGGGAACCTATCGCGTGGTGCACTTTGCCACTCATGCAATCTTCAACACGGACAAGCCCGAGCTCTCCGGCGTACTATTGGCGCAGGTCGACAAATCCGGGCTTCCCGTTGACGGCTATCTGCGACTGCACCACATCTACAGTCTGGACTGGTCCTCTGAACTGGTCGTACTCAGCGCGTGCGAAACGGCCATTGGGCGAAAGCTCGATGGTGAGGGCATGATCAGTCTGGCGCGCGGTTTCTTGCAGGCAGGCGCGGCACGGGTGGTCGGAACCCTTTGGAAGGTGGAAGACCGCGAATCGGCGGATTTCATGGCCGCGTTCTACCGGAAGATGTATGTCGACCAACTGCGGCCCGCAGCGGCGCTGCGCCAGGCGCAGATCGACATGTATCGGTCGCGCGCTACGACGTCGCCGTACTACTGGGGTGCGTTTACGCTGACCGGAGATTGGAAGTGAGTGCGCAGGTGAGCAATGCCCATCGCACGTCACACGAATCGACGCATGCACTCGTAGTGACAATCCGAACTGTCATCCCGGCGTAGGCACTCTTTCCGATACAATCGTGGTGTGGTGCATCCGATGACTCTTTGTTCGTGCGTCGCAGCTCTACTCGTGCTCTTGCCGT
>JANLVM010000557.1:0-3905 GCA_031364015.1 Gemmatimonadaceae bacterium | reverse complement strand
CCGTATTCGCCGCGGCATCGATCGTCAGTCCGGCCCATTGCAATCCTTCGCACACGCGGGCGCGAATATCGGGTGAGTTCTCGCCGATACCGCCGGCAAAAACAATCGCGTCAGCGCCACCCAGTGCGGCGAGGTACGCGCCGATGTACTTCCGCACACGATAACAAAACATTTCGATCGCCAGCCGGGCGCGACGATCGTCATGCTCGTGCGCTTCGGCGAGCAAGTCACGCATGTCGTTGGTGAGCCCGGAAATCCCCAGCAGTCCCGACTGTTGGTTCAGCAGCGATTCCACCTGTGGCAGCGTCAACCCTTCCTTGGCGGCGATATAGTCCAGCAGTGCGGCGTCGATGTCTCCCGATCGCGTCCCCATGACGAGCCCCTCGAGCGGGGTAAAGCCCATCGACGTGTCAATGGAATGCCCTCCTTGAATGGCACATGCCGAACACCCATTGCCAAGATGCAACGTGACAATCCGCACATCGCTTCGTGCCCGACCGGTGAGTCGGCGCCAGCGCCACGCAATACTGCGGTGCGAGGTGCCATGAAACCCGTATCGGCGAATCTTGTGACGACGGTATAACGGATACGGAATGGCGTACAGGTACGCGTGTTCTGGCAGAGTCTGGTGAAATGCCGTGTCGAACACGGCCACCTGCGGCACCCCATCGCCCAAGGCGGCGCGCGCGGCGTCGATGCCGCGGAGGTTGTGTGGATTGTGCAACGGTGCAAACTCGATCATCGACTCGATCGCCTGATGTACATCGCCGTCTACGCGCACGCTGTCTTGAAACCGCTCGCCACCGTGAACCACTCGATGTCCAACGGCGTGCAGGTCGGCGCGCGTGGAGAGGCCGGTCCCACTGGCCGCGTCGATGACGTAGGCGACCACCCATTCAACGGCGGCACGCAAGTCGCGCAGCGACGCGGTGAGTGTGCGCGTCGTGCCGTCAGGCGCGCGAATCGAAATCACCGATTCACCGCCGATGCGTTCGACCTGGCCGCGCACCAGTGCGCGATCGGAATTCGAGGCGATGGAATCTGCATCGGTGACGACAACCTGGAACTTGAGGGTCGCCGATCCGGCGTTGAGTACGAGGACGTTCATCGCCGACAATCGCTACGTCAGAACGGCTTGTACAGCGCCATGTACACGGCCACGCCGGCTAACACCGGAAGCAGCAGCAGAAACGGCCGAGCCAGCGCGGGGCGCCGGTACGGCAGCATGACCAGCGCGGAAAGGACAACCCAGACGATGATCTTGATCCAGAGCCAAGCGGGGAATCCATTCCCGTGCAGCACCCCTAATCGCGCCAGCATGCCGAAGCCGCCCACCAGGATGAGCAGCGCGCCGACGCCGTGCATCGTGCCGACGAGTCGACGCGTGCTGCTGGTGGATTTGTCACCGCCGTTTGCCGCGTGAACCGCGACACCGCCGAGCGCCATGAAGAGCGCCGCGATGCCGATCACATGAAGCACTTCGTAAAAATCGCGAGGAAACACGAGAGGTAGGGTTTCGATGGTGAACGGAAACCGTCAGGGAGTCGGGAGCACCGGCTCGCTGACGTCGAAGGCGGCTGACGTACCAGGCGAGAGCCGCCGATAGCCTTCCAGCACGCGACTCAGCGCCTCCTGCGCACTCCCGCCGACGGCTGAGAGATGTCCCATCTTGCGACCCGCCCGCGCTCCGGCTTTGCCGTACAAATGCAGGCGAGTGCCAGGGACCTGGAGCGCGTGCGGAATATCCGGCGGCGTTTCATGCAGCCACACCTCGCCCAGCAGATTCACGATCGCTGATGGCGCGTGCAACGCCGTGCTGCCCAGCGGCAGGTCGCAAATGGCGCGCACGAGCTGTTCAAACTGGCTGGTGGCGAATCCGCGCTCGCTGTGGTGATAGGTGTTGTGCGGACGCGGGGCGAGTTCGTTTACCAACAGCGTTCCCTCGCGCGTCACAAAACACTCCACCGCCAACAAACCCACAATGCGCAGGCGCTCCGCGATGTTCAGAGCAAGCGTCTGTGCACGCGCGTGCAGGTCATCGGTGAGTGCGGCCGGCGCGACCGCCCAGGTTAAAATGCCGTTGGTGTGATGATTGCGGGACGGCGGATACACGGCCGTTTCGCCAGCAGGACGACGCGCCACCAACACGCTGATTTCGTAATCAATGTCGACCCGCTGTTCAACCAGACAGGTCTCTGCGCCAAGCGATTGCCAGGCACTCGACGCCTGATCGACCGTCGAGAGGCGAACCTGACCGCGACCGTCGTACCCGCCGTGTGTCGACTTCGCGATGGACGGTCCGAAGCGCCTGACTGCTTCGGCAAGCGCCTCTGCGGAAGCAGCCACCGCAAAGGCACCCAACGGGAAACCCTCCGCCCCGAGCCATTGTTTCTGACGGATGCGATCCTGAATGATGTACACCGGTTCGCGGCCCGGACGCACCGGTGCATGTTGGGCTGCGGCGGCAAGCACGTCCGGGTGGATCTGTTCGATCTCCAGCGTGACCACATCGCACCGCTTCGCGAGGTCAATGGCCGCGTCAACGTCACTGAATGTGGCGGTGATCGTACGCGACGCGACCGATCGCGCGGCGCAACGCGCGTCGGGATCGAGCACGTGCACGTCGTACCCCATCGAGCGCGCCGCGAAGGCGGTCATTCGCCCCAGCTGTCCGCCTCCGAGAAAGCCGATGGTGGCGCCCGGTAGAATCGGGCTGTCGCTCATGGTGCGATGGCGTTGCGAGCGGGCAACGATTGCGCCAACACGTCAACGGCTTTGGCGGCGCGCCGGGCGACCAATGCTGCGTGCAGCGTGGCGTCATGCACCGCCAGAAGTTGTGCGGCGTACAGCGCCGCATTCGCCGCGCCCGGCTTGCCAATGGCGAACGTGGCCACCGGCACGCCGGCGGGCATTTGCACGATGCTGAGTAACGCATCGAGTCCGTTCAGCGGCGTCGCGACCACGGGCACTCCCAGTACCGGAACCAACGTTTTCGCAGCGAGCATCCCAGGAAGATGTGCGGCACCTCCCGCTGCGGCGATAATGGCACGCAAACCGCGATCCTTCGCCGTTTCCGCGTACTCGAACAGCCAGTCGGGAGTGCGGTGTGCGGAGACGACGCGCGCTTCGTAGGGAATCCCAAGTTCGGCAAGGATCTCGCAGGCAGGCGCGAGCGTGTCGAAGTCACTCGCGCTCCCCATGACGACCCCAACCAACGGGGATCGTGGAGCAGCATCAGGGCTATCAGCGGCAGCGTGCACAACAGGCTCCGAAGGCGAGGGAATCGTGAACGGAGTAAGCTACCGTGGTGCGAGTGGTCGGAACAACAGCAGGCGCTTCGCTCCGTGTACGCTACGGCAGGTGGAGAGACCCATCACTTCGGCGGCGGCGGTGCCACGACGGGCAGCCGAGTGGTCCCACTCCACTCCTGAAAGCTCCCGTCAAACATCTTCGCGTCGTAGCCCAACAACGTGGCGACAAACCAGAGCACCGTTGCTTGCTGACCGATGTGACAATACGTCACGATGGGCTTGTCGCCTTTCACCCCAGCCTGAGCGAACAACATCTTGAGCTCGGCCGCTGGTTTCATGAAACCGTTCGCACTCACCGTATTGAGCGGGATATTCACCGCGGTGGGAATGTGCCCCGGCCGTGGATAGCCACCGCCGTCGCCGTTGTAGAAACGCGGGAGCCGCGCATCGACAAGCGCCGTGCGACCGGAGTCTTGGGCAATCGCTTCGACCTGCGCGAGGCTCGCGATCAGCTCGGGGTGCAGCTTCGGGGTGAACGTGACTGCGCGCGCGGCGGGCGGGGTGTCCTTCGTGATGGCGCGCCCTTCAGCTTTCCAGGCCTTGAAGCCGCCGTTCATCACCGAGGTCCGTTCAAACGCGCCAAGATACGCCATC
>JANLVM010000553.1:0-1599 GCA_031364015.1 Gemmatimonadaceae bacterium | reverse complement strand
ATGCCAACCGCCGCAGTGGCGCGACCGCCGCGCCACGGGCCGACATTGCGCCAGTTCAGTGCGGCGAATGTCGTCGAGTCAAACGGTGTAATCGGCGCAGCAACCGACACGGTCCTGGCCTTCGCTTGGGCGACCAGAGCGGTCGCAGCCAGAGGCAGCGTTAGTGGCGTCAGAAACGCCGCGAGAGCAAGAGCGGGAACACGTCGCATGGGCAGGGCGGATGTGGGTCGAACGTCAGAATCGCGCCAAGGGAAACTATCGTCCCGGAACCGTGCTGCCGATACTTTCCGGATGGCTGATCCCAACCCGAACCCGCGGCGCCTGTTTCAGCGTGCAGCCGACCTCACGGCGGCGCGTTTGGGACGCGCGATTCTTGGGTATCTCGCCACGGTCACGCTGATCATCACGCTGGCACCATTCCGGTTTGCGACCGCGCCGGTTCACGGACTCACCGATCTCTGGGATTGGTCCGACGTGGTCCTGAACGTGGCGATGTTCGTGCCGATTGGCTTCTGTTACCAGCTTACACGACCAGCGGGCTCTCGACTACGTTGGGGACACGTGCTGCTCCTGGGTGCCGCGCTCAGCGGAGTGATCGAGCTCGCCCAGCTGTTCGAAGCAACACGATTCACGTCTCTGGTGGATTTGGCGACCAACGCTGCCGGCGCGGTCGTCGGGGCGTGGTTGCATCGCGTGGTGATGCGTCGCGTCGCGGGACCTGACGCAGCCCGAACGCTGGCGCTGGAATTACCCCTCGCCGGCCTCGTCTATCTGCTGGTGCCGCTCATGTGGCTGACGGGCCTGGCGAGCGACGGCGGAACACGCGCGTGGCTCATCCTCCCCATCGTCGCCTTCGCCGCCGGCATCATGGGCACCATCTACGCGGCGTATGTCGAACCCATCCGCCGCATGTCACCGGTGTGGCTGCTGGTGGCGGTGCTGGTGTGGTACGTCGTCGCGCTGTTGCCGGGAGCGATTCGACAGCGCGATCTGCTGCTGACCGGCGTCGCCGTTGCCATTGGTGTCGCTTGGATGCGCCGTCTCGCCAGTCATCGCTATCGTGAACGCCATGCCAGCGGACGTTTCGAATTGCCAACGTTGCGACTGGTCCTGCCGCTGTTCGCCGCGTATCTGGCGCTCTCGTCGCTGTGGCCACTGGATGGCGCCGACACAAGCTGGCAGGGCATGCTGCCACTGCTTCCCGATCGCGACACCACGACCGCGTCCGTGTTCGTCGCGCTTGAGCATGTCGCGGCGTTCACACTGGTTGGCTATATCATCGCCGAGTTTCACGGACGCGATCTGGAGCGCTATGGCCAGATCGCGTGGCGCGTCATCATGTGGGGCGGCGGACTTTCTGTGTTGCTGGAACTGGCGCGCGGGTTTCATCCGGCGTATCGCGCCAGCATGTTGATGGTGGTGTTCACCATCGGCGCGTCAGTATTCGGGGGATGGCTGTACCAATTACAGCGCGATCACGTGCGCGCGTTGCTGGCGCGCGTCACGTCACCACGAGCCACCGACGGAACTACTTCGTCCGATCCCGTCGCACGGGCACTCGCATCCCCTTGATCTTGGTCGCCTTGAGCGCCGCGATAA